>CAWUWQ010000317.1:0-8470 GCA_963926065.1 uncultured Algoriphagus sp. | reverse complement strand
GATCAAGGTTCAGAATTGCAAATCCTGAACAGCGTGAACAAATAAGTGAAAGCCTTTTCATGAAATTAAAATTCACGGCTTGGACTGACAAAAAACAATCCTAAAATCAGTACGTCATCGGGGATTCATCCATAGAAATAGTATTCCTCCCCTCATTTCCACTTGTGAGATATATGTAATTGTTACCAATCCATGCGTAACACTTTCCTTTTGTAATACTGTAACCTTTACAAAGGTCGGTTTACAGGAATTCAACAAATTTTAGTAAACTCTTTTGAAAGGTGTAGTTGAATCTTGCTTTTGGCACCAACGGAAGTAGTAGAGGAATATCCTCTAGTAGATTATAATTTAAAAAATCACTGGAAAATGTCAATTCAAACTATCAATCCAAATACGAATAAAACGATAAAGTCATTTGAAGAAATGACCGAAAAGGCAGTAGATGCCAAGGTAGCCAAAGCACAAGCTGCATTTACAGAATGGAAAGAAACCAGCTACCAACAACGAGCTAACTTGCTACATAAAGTAGCTACGCTTATGCGTATCAAGAAGTCTGAATTGGCTAAAACTATCACCTTAGAAATGGGTAAAATAATTGCTCAGGCTGAGGGAGAAATCGACTTGAGTGCAGATATTCTTGATTATTATGCCAATAATGGAGAGGAGTTTCTTACCGATAAAATACTTAATCCCGAATCTGGAACAGCGATCATTCGCAACAGCCCCATCGGTGTATTATTAGGCGTGATGCCCTGGAATTTTCCTTTCTATCAAGTAGTGCGATTTGCAGCTCCTAACATTATGGTGGGCAATACTATTTTGCTCAAGCATGCCTCAATGGTACCACAGTGTGCCGCTGCCATCGAAGAACTCTTCGAAGAAGCAGAAGCACCTGAGGGCTTGTATACGAATCTATTCATCTCCGGCAAACGTGCCTCAGCATTGGTTTCTGATAAAAGGATAAAAGGCGTTTCCTTGACTGGAAGTGAAAAAGCAGGAGCAAGTATTGCTTTGGAGGCCGGGAAAAATTTGAAAAAAGTTGTCTTGGAGCTAGGTGGAAACGATGTGTTTATTATACTGGAAGATGCCGATTTGGACAAAACAGTAGAATGGGCAGTCGTTGGCAGAATGAATAACAATGGTCAAAGTTGCATCGCCTCCAAACGATTTATTGCTGTGGAAGCCATAGCCGATGAGTTTATTCGGAAGTTCAAGGAAAAGCTATCAAAATTGAAAGTGGGAGATCCTATGGACCCTGATACCGATTTAGGCCCCTTAAGCAGTGAAGAAGCCGCCGTTCATTTAGCAGATCAGGTGAAACGTTCTATTGAAGGAGGTGCAAAAGTGCTTCTAGGCGGTAATCGCGCAGATCGTGAGGGGGCCTTTATGGAACCCACCATACTTACTGATCTGAAGCCTGGCATTGCTGCCTATCACGAAGAGTTATTTGGTCCGGTGGCTTCTTTTTATGTGGTTAAAGATGAACAGGCGGCCATAGATCTTGCTAATGATTCTGATTTTGGTTTGGGTGGATCAGTGTTTACACAGGACATCGACCGCGGTAAAAGAATAGCGGATCAGATTGATACCGGAATGGTCTTTATCAACCACCCTACTTGGACACAAGCCGATCTTCCTTTTGGCGGAACCAAGCAGTCAGGTTTTGGCCGTGAACTTTCAGAGCTAGGGATTCAAGAATTTGTGAATAAAAAATTGATACGTGTAAGTGGGCTCAACGACCCTTTCTAATTGTAGAATAATGGTACTAGTTGTGATTTTGCTATAAAAGGAAAATATAAAATATGTATATCCGATTTTATACCAGTAAGGAGATTAAGGTAATAGAAACTAGGGTAAACAATGATTTCTAGGCAACTGCTGTCATCGGTCATCCAGCCTCTCAACCAAAGAAAACAATGGTACTGGCATCATCCGATAGCTATCGGATGCGGATAATCATACTATAAAATAGCAATCATTGATGGATTAAAACTGTCAACAAAATATTATTAAATCTAAATCAAAGTAAAATGAAAACTATAGTAAAAACATTACTCGTTTTTAGTGTGATTGGCTCATTAGTGAGCTGTAAATCTACCTTTAATGCTTACGAAACGATGGAAAATCAGGAAAACAGAAATGCGCTTTATCAAGAGATCATTTCTAACCAGAGCCAATTCAGCGAATTTATCGATTTGGCACAACAGAATGAAGATGCACAAAAGATAATGATGCAGAACCATATGCAAATGATGGAATCTGGAAAGATGAAAACAATAATGGAGAAAAATCCTGAAATGAAACAGAAGATGGAATCGCATATGCAGAAAATGATGGAGAATCCTGAAATGAAAGAAAAAATGCAGACGATGATGCTCGATAAAATGTCTGGAAGTTCCGAAGGAAGAAAGATGATGATGCAGAAAATGCATGAAAACAAAGAGATGCAAGGGGAAATGAAAGAAAAAATGATGCAAAATATAAAAGAAAACCCTGAGATGATGGAAGAGATGATGGAAAAAATGATGGAGAATCCTGAAATGAAAGCAAAGATGATGCAGAAGATGAAAGAGACAGATAAGGGCATGAAGATGAAGGAAATGGATCACAATTAAGCTGATAACATCAATAATAATTTCATTAAATAAAATATCAATAGCTATGATGTACAATGGAGATTATGGATATATGGGAATGCACTATAACCTGTATGTAGATCAATTGCTAAAAGATGATTCGCGGCGTTCCAAAATCATCTCCTCATTTATAGATCAACAAGCTTATAGAATGGATATGATGAATGCCATGTTGGAAAATGACTGCTGTCGGGCATGAAAATGAATTCATCTACCAGTAAAACCAAATAACACCATACATGATAACACTTGAAATTGGGTTGAGGAATGTGGTTTATTCCAATCCTTATCCTAGTAGTAATTTTCTATTTGTAAGATTTAAAAGAAAAAAATGAAATGAGCATAAACTTAAAGTCCTTAAATATACCAACCCAGGGATATATAAGTTTATCGTGATTTCCATGTGACCGTTGAAAACAAATTATATACACATGAAACAGCATACTTTAAAAATAGAATCAATAGACAAGATCACTCCTGATGTATTGAAGATCGTGACTGTAAAACCTCAAAATTACGTCTTCGTCCCCGGTCAGGCCACAGAGATTTCCATAAACAAAGAAGGTTGGAGAGATAAAAAAAAACCCTTCACTTTCACCAGTCTACCTAGGGAAAATCATCTTGAGTTTATTATAAAAACATACCCCTCGCACAATGGTGTGACCAACGAATTACTCAATTTAAAAATAAATGATGAGTTGATTTTACATGAGGTGTTTGGTGCGATCAGCTACAAAGGTGAGGGTGTATTTATAGCAGGAGGTGCTGGAGTTACTCCCTTTATCTCTATTCTCAGAGATCTTGAAGCGAACGATGAAATCGGAAATAACACACTCATTTTTGCCAACAAAACAAAGAATGATATTATCCTGGAAGGAGAATTTAAAAAGCTATTAGGCGACAATTTCTGCAATATTTTATCTAAAGAAAAAGTAGAAGGATATGCAGAAGGACGAATCACCAAAGAGTTTATAAAAGCAAACAGTAATGAAATAAGTAAACTGTTCTATCTCTGCGGCCCTCCCCCAATGATAGAAGCGATCGAAAAGCAATTAGCCGATTTGAGTGTGGATAAAAAATCAATTGTCACAGAAGAATTTTAAGTATCATTTTAATTATAAAATCTCATGAACACGAACAGACTTTCAAAAAGTATTGAAACAGCGTTAAATGCACAAATGACTAAGGAAGCACATGCTTCGCAAATATATTTATCCTATGGCGCATGGGCAGACAAACAGGGATTCGGTGGTATCGCCAATTTTCTTTTTAGACATGCACAAGAAGAACGAAACCACATGATGAAAATATTGGAATATATTTTAAAAAGAGGTGCTGAAGTAGAGGTGTCAGCTATTCCCGCTCCACCAGATAATCCGAAAAGTATAAACAACTGCTTTGAAAAAGTATTCGAGCACGAAGTGGACAATACAAAAGCAGTGTACAAACTAGTAAAGAAAAGTTTTGATGAGGAGGACTGGGCTACCTGGAATTTTATGCAATGGTTTGTTAAGGAACAAGTAGAAGAAGAAACCCTCGCGATGAACTTACTAGATAAAATGAAAATAGCTGGTGGTGAAAAAATGAGTAGTAATGCGCTATACACATTTGACAGAGATATGGAAAAAACATCCGATGAAGTAACTGCAGCTGAAGATGTGACTAGCGAGAATCCTTAAAAAATTAAGGAGATGCTAGAAAAATCATTACAAATATTTCAACAACTCTCGGCAGAGATCTATTAACCTATCTGACGGAAAAACAAAGGTAAAATGATTGTAAGGTCTTAAAAATGAATCCTTCTAAAACAAACTAACATCATGCATGATAGCACTTGGCATTGGGGAATGGGCTGGGGAATGTGGTTTATACCAATCCTTATCATAGTAGTAATCCTCTATTTTGTAAGATTTAGAAGAAGAAAATGAAAGACAAAGCCGGAGTAGTAATTGTGAACAGAATCAGTGGAATGATTGGCTTGACCTTAATTCATACTCGAGCTACCTGCTAAAAAAAAAGGCGAATTTATACTAGGACAATGAAACAGGACATACAAGAACAAGTATCGGAACCAGTACAAACGGTGATACAAAAGTTAGAAGGTTGGCTTGATGCCTTCATCAACATGCTTCCCAATATGGCAGTGACCTTGTTGTTACTGATCATCTTTCTTGTGCTTGCCAAATTTGGAAGTAAACTTTTTAGAAAACTTTTCTACAAAGCATCAAAAAACGAAGCATTGGGACATTTGTTTTCCACTGTAGTTTATGGCGCAATCCTGAGTATTGGGCTTTTTATTATGCTTGGAGTTCTTGGGCTGGATAAGGCTTTAACCTCAGTGCTAGCAGGAATTGGTGTGATAGGTTTGGCATTGGGTTTTGCTTTTCAGGATATCGCTGCAAATTTTGTTTCGGGTATTATCCTGGCTTTTAGGAGACCTTTTAAAATTGGGGAAATCATAGAAGTAAACGATATAATGGGTAAAGTAACCCGAACTGGCTTGCGCGATACAGCTATTGAGACTTTTCAGGGCCAAGAAGTTTACATTCCAAATAAAGACTTTTTGCAGCATGCCTTCTACAATTTTTCTGTCTTAGAAAAAAGACGGATTGATATAGCCGTTGGAGTTTCTTACGCAGAGGATCTTGATAAAGTTGAAGATGTTGTATTGAGCACAATAAAAAAATTGGACGGAGTGATAGATAAAGATTTGATGGTTTTTGACTATTCTGAATTTGACTCCAGTTCAATCAATTTTAATATTCGATTTTGGATAGAATATCCCGGAGAACCCAGCTACTTCACGATGAAAAGCAAAGCCATCAAAGCGATTAAAAGTGCATTTGATGAGCAAGATATTACTATTCCTTTTCCAATTCGCACATTGGACTTTGGCATTAAAGGTGGGCAAAAACTCACCCAAATGGAATTGAATATCAATGGAGAAACCAAAGAAATGAGTGCAAAATAATGGGCTGTGGGAATGTAAATAGTAATTAGTCCATTTTCAAAACAATTTTTAACTAATTAATTTGATATGAACAACATTGATAATCCAGAAGATCTTGCCAAGTGTCCATTTCGGGGTACCCGAATAGGAGGAGCAATTGGAACTCATCCCCAGGTTGATGATTGGTGGCCCAACCGATTACAGGTGGAGCTGCTGCATCAGGATCAGCCTGCAGCCAATCCAATAAGCGACGAGAATTATATAGAAGCTTTTAATAAAATTGATTTCCAACAGCTCAAGAAAGATATTAAGGAGTTACTTGTTGACTCAAAAGACTGGTGGCCGGCAGACTACAATAATTATGGACCACAAATGGTTCGCATGGCTTGGCACGCAGCAGGTACCTATCGTATTGCTGACGGAAGAGGCGGTGCAGGACAAGCAATGCAGCGGTTTGCCCCTATCAACTCCTGGTGGGATAATGGGAACACTGACAAATCACGTAGACTGATATGGCCGATTAAGAAAAAATACGGTGCCGCACTCTCTTGGGCAGATCTAATGGTTTTGACAGGCAATTGTGCTTTAGAAATCATGAATTTTCCTACCTATGGTTTTGGAGGTGGTAGACGAGATGCTTGGGAACCTGACCGCAGTACTTACTGGGGACCAGAATTCTGGAACGGAAAGCCATTTAAGGAATCAAAAGTTGGGGAATACCATGCTGGTCATCCAGATGAAATGGTGAACCAAACGCTCCGTTGGGAAGGAAAACCAGCTGACGAGAACAGAGACCTTGAAAATCCTCTTGGATCTACCCATCAGGCATTAATTTATGTAAATCCTGAAGGCCCTGGAGGTAATGGAGATCCTATGGATTCTGCTCGCGCCATTCGAGAATCATTTAAGCGCATGGCGATGAATGATGAAGAAACGGTCGCTTTAATTGCCGGTGGCCATGCATTCGGGAAGAGCCATGGTAAAGTAAGTGCCGATAAGATAGGTCCAGCGCCAGAAGCAGCACCTATTCAGGCCATGGGTATGGGCTGGCAGAATCCTGAAGGTACAGGATCTGGCCAATACACGATGACCAACGGGATTGAGGGTTCATGGACGCCAGATCCTACACAGTGGGACAATGAATACCTGATCAACCTATTCAAATTTGAGTGGAAAAAGAAAAAAAGTCCTGCCGGAGCACTCCAATGGACTCCAGGAGATCTAGGTGCTCCAAAAACTCCTGATGCACATGAGGAGGGCAAACTAGAGGATTTGATGATGATGACTTCTGATATTGCGCTAAAGGTAGATCCTGCGTACAAAAAAATATGTGAGAAATTCTTAAATGACTTTGACTATTTCACTGAAGCATTTTCAAAAGCTTGGTACAAATTAACACATAGAGATTTGGGGCCAAAAAGTCGCTATCTGGGCCCTGAAGTAGCCAAAGAGGATTTATTGTGGCAAGATCCAATTCCGGCTTGTAATCATGAATTGGTAAACGAAAGTGACATAGCCGACTTGAAAAATAAGATCCTCGGTAGTGATTTAAGCGTGTCAGCTTTAGTCTCTGCAGCTTGGTCTGCAGCTGCCGTGTACCGCGATTCTGATAAAAGAGGTGGTGCCAATGGAGCGCGTATAGCTTTGGAGCCACAGAATAATTGGGTAATGAATAGACCTTCTGAGCTTAATAAGGTTCTTGATACGCTTAAAACAATTCAAAGCGATTTCAATGCTAATCAATCGGGTAATAAGGAAGTTTCGCTGGCTGATTTAGTGGTTCTGGCTGGTTGCGCTGCTATTGAAAAGGCCGCCAAAGATGCTGGTACGCACGTTAAGGTGCCTTTTACACCAGGACGAATGGACACTACGCAAGAACTAACGGATGTTGAAAGTTTCGATTATTTGCAGCCTGTTTCTGACGGATTCAAAAACTACCATAATGATAAAGTAGGATACCATGTACCAGCAGAACGAATCTTCCTTGACCGTGCTCATCTATTGACATTGAATGCACCGGAATGGACTGTTTTAGTAGGCGGACTTCGTGTATTGGATCAAAATTACGATTACTCCAAACATGGTGTGTTTACTGATCGTCCCGGGCAATTGTCCAATGACTTTTTCCGGGTGCTAACCAGTATGGACTATGAATGGGTTCCTCAAGTTGAAAACGAAATGCTCTTCAACATCAATGACCGGAACAGTGGAACTACAAAATACACAGCGACCCGCTGCGATCTGATATTTGGTTCCAATGCGCAACTACGCAACATCGCTGAAGTTTACGGAGCTGATGATGGACAAGAGCGCCTTGTGAATGATTTCGTATCAGCTTGGAACAAAGTGATGATGCTTGATCGCTATGATGTGAAGGAAGAATAAAATTTTTATAAAAAGAAAGCTTATTGAAAGCCCGGTATCATTTGTAATGAAACCGGGCTTTCAGAAGCTTTGCGCGAGCCAATAGACTAAAAGGTCAACCTATGCCCATCTAGCAAACCGTCTGGCTCCTTTCAAGGACTGATAACTACATATAAAGTCATCAGGCAATTCATCCATTTATTATCCATTTTTTAGTGTGAGGATTATGTAACTATTAAAACTAGTTATGTAACACAACTAAATGATAAGGCTCTACCTTTATAAGACCTGCTGAAAGGTATTCAACTATTTTTGGACAAGCCATTTCTAAGCATGGATTTGAAGTTTGCTCTGGCTAAATGGGTAGAAGAATATCCTATATTCTATTACAATCTAAAAACGATTGAAAGATGTCCAATCAAAATAAAACAGGTAAGTCATTCATGGAAATGACGTAGTTCGTTTTGTTGGAACGGTTGATAAATACGCAATAAAACACAGCTATGAAAAAAGAAGTCGA
>CAWUWQ010000316.1:0-7774 GCA_963926065.1 uncultured Algoriphagus sp. | reverse complement strand
TAAAAAAACAATAAAAACTTCCTTAAATCTGTTTTTTTTATTAAAAGTGGTTTTGATATTTTGTTTTTTCTCCAATAAATATTATTTGGTTTTAGGGCTAAAAAAAAAGAAAACCTTCCCGAAAATTTCGAGAAGGCTTTTCTATCAATTAACCCATTAATCCAAACTTATAAGAGGGAATCAAGTTTTACCTGTTTTTGAGGGGAAATGCTTGAATACATGGCCTAAAAGATTGCTTAAAAATAATGCCCAGTATTATGCCCATTTTCATCAAATGAATTGGGTTTTTTATCAGATAAACCCAGACTATTAAACTGAAAGATATTGCAATAAAAGTGTTTGTCGGATGGAATAGCTAAAATGATTTTGTACTCTACTCACCGAATTTTCTGAAAAATTCATCAATTCATCCTGATCTAGATGTGATAAGAGATGATCTAAATCGGAGATGATCTTTTTCTGAAGAATAAGCTTCGTTTCCCCAATTATCTCCGGAATCGCACCCACAGCAGATCCGATTGGAACACAACCACAAGCCATGGCTTCTCCGAGGGCATTTGGGAAACCTTCCGAGGTAGAGAGCTGAAGGTAGAATTGATGGGAATTGTAAAGTGCCAAAAGTTCAGTATTACTTTGCTTCCCTAGAATTTTCACATTTTGATTTGGGGAAAAGTAATTCGGATCTCCGGCTAAAGTAAATGTCCAATCAGGATGATTGGCTGCCAACTGCTCAATAAGATCATAGCCTTTGACTCTTGCTCGTGTGGGATTGGAGGTGCCGGTGGCCACCGAGATAAAGCTGAAAGGGTTTCGCTTTTTTTCTAAATCCCTCCAAAAATCGGTATCAAATCCATTTGGAATAACTTGAATGGGAGTTGTGAGATCAGGGATCAGGTTCAGCAATCCTTGCCTGGAAGAAATCTTAGGATCGAATTGATACTCCTGCTTGACCAAAGCTTGAGCTACCGGAAGGATTAAGCTGCAATTTTTGAAGGAATAGACGGTTGCTTTTCGAAGCCATTTTTTTCTGAAATTCCCATAATTAATCTCAGGCATATTCATGCAATCCGTACCTCCGGCTTGGATGATGCATCTTTTCCCGAAAACTTTCCCAAACCAAACTGGTAAAACCGAATGGTAACCTCCAAAGAAGCAGAGGTATTGCGTCATCCTTGGAAGATACCAAAGCAATTGAAAAAACTGAAGGACAAAGTAAAAAGGAAGCTTAACTGGGCTTTGAGTAAATCCTATTGCTTTAATTTCCATCTCCGGCGATATCATTTCCAGATCTCGATCAATGAATGCAGTTCGGATAGGAAAGGTGTAGATGATCATTTGGAGCTTTAATTAAAAAGAAAGGGGAAATTAACAATTTCCCCTTTGATCTCAGATAATAATCGGCTATATCACCAGATTTACAATCTTACCTGGTACGATAATCACCTTTTTAGGAGCATTACCTTCTAGCCATTTCTGAACAGTTTCATTTGACATAATTTCTTTTTCGATTTCTTCCTTCGTAAGGGAAAGCGGTAGATTCAATTTAGCTCGCATTTTACCATTGATCATTACAGGGTATTCGAAGTTACTTTCTACCAAGTATTCTTCTTTGAACTCTGGGAAAGTGGCTAAAGTGATTGAGGTCGAATGTCCCAATAAGCTCCAAAGTTCCTCGGCAATATGTGGTGCATAAGGCGAAACCAAAATGGCTAAAGGCTCTAAAATCCCACGTTTAGTACATTTCAAAGCAGTCAGTTCATTCACGCATATCATAAAACTCGACACAGAGGTGTTGAAGGTATGATTACTCATATCTTCTTCCATCTTTTTGATGGTTTTGTGTAGGATTTTAAACTCTTCCTTGCTAGGTGTTTCCTCAGATACTTTGAATTCTCCAGTTTGAGTATGGTAGAGATTCCAAAGCTTTCTTAGAAACTTGTACACCCCATCAATTCCATTCGTGTTCCAAGGTTTGAATTGCTCCAAAGGTCCGAGGAACATCTCGTATGACCTCAGAGTATCCGCACCGTAGCGCTCGATGATGTCATCGGGATTCACTACGTTATATTTGGACTTGGACATTTTTTCCACTTCGGTGCCACAGTGGTATTTGCCATCTTCTAAGACAAATTCCGCATCTACCAAATCAGGTCTCCAGGCTTTGAACTTGTCTAGATTGAGTTGATCGTTATGGACAATATTCACATCCACGTGCATGGCTGAGGTCTCGTTTTGATCCTTTAGACCATAGCTAACAAACTTATTTTCGCCTTTGATTCGATAGACAAAATTAGACCGACCTTGGATCATGCCTTGGTTGATCATCTTTTGGAAAGGCTCATCTATGGAGACTACCCCAAGATCAAATAAGAATTTGGTCCAAAACCGAGAGTATAATAAGTGTCCAGTGGCATGCTCAGATCCGCCGATATATAAATCTACCGCTCCCCAATAATCTGCTTTTGCTTTGTCTACGAATTCTTGATCGTTTTTAGGATCCATGTAGCGGAAGAAATACCAGCTCGATCCTGCCCATCCTGGCATTGTACTCATTTCTAGTGGGAATTCGCCCTCGGAAGTTTTGTAATTCCAGTCCTTTGCTCTACCCAATGGAGGAGCTCCATCTTCAGTTGGTAAATATTTATCAACCTCAGGCAAAACCAAAGGCAGATCTTTTTCATCTATTAAATAAGGCAATCCATCTTTGAAATAGACAGGGAGCGGCTCGCCCCAATAGCGCTGACGTGTAAAAATTGCATCACGCATCCGGTATTGAATTTTGCCCTTGCCAATTCCTTTTTTCTCCAAAAATTCAATGGCTTTTAGCATTGCATCTTTCATGTAAAGATTGGAAATAAAGTCAGAATTGATGATTAATCCACCTTTTCCAGGGAATGAACCTTCCTCCATAGAGCCATCGATCACTTGTCTGATCTCTAGACCGAAGTGCTTAGCGAAATTATAATCCCGCTCATCATGAGCAGGCACGGCCATTACCGCGCCGGTGCCATAACCTGCGAGCACATAATCGGCAACCCAAATTTGGATTTCTTCGCCATTGAAAGGATTGACTGCGTAAGAGCCAGTGAATGCGCCAGAAATGGTTTTGACATCACTCATACGCTCGCGCTCCGAGCGGTTTTTGGCTACTGCTATATAGGCTTCTGCAGTGGCGCGCTCATCTTCCGTAATCAATGCTGCCGCTAATTCACTCTCAGGAGCCAAAGCCAAATAGGTAACTCCAAAGATCGTATCAACTCTGGTTGTGAAAACTTTTATTGACTCTGAGGAATCCTTTACTTGAAAAGTCACTTCCGCTCCAATTGATTTCCCAATCCAGTTGCGTTGCATTTCTTTGATCGGTTCGGACCAATCCACCTTGTCTAATCCTTGCAAAAGTCTGTCTGCATAGGCGGTGATCCGCATGGACCATTGCATCATTTTCTTTCGCTCCACAGGATGTCCTCCTCGCTCGGAGAATCCATCTTTCACTTCGTCATTTGAGAGTACGGTACCTAAAGCCGTGCACCAGTTTACGGTGGTTTCTGCCAAGAAAGTCAGACGGTATTTGAGAAGCATTTCTTGTTTTTCTTTTTCGGAAAAAGCCTTCCAATCCAAATGGGAAAAAATAGGAGTTTCATCATCGCAAACGGCCTTTACATCCTTGTTTCCTTCTTTTTCGAATTGAGAAATCAAGGAATCAATAGAAACCGCTTTATCCGCATCTTGATCATAGTAGCTATTAAATAGCTGCATAAAGATCCACTGAGTCCATTTATAATAGGCTGGGTCAGAAGTTCGGAGCTCTTTACTCCAGTCAAATGCAAAGCCGATATTCTTTAATTGCTCGGTGTAGCGGGCAATATTTTGTGCTGTAGTAATGGCCGGATGCTGTCCAGTTTGAATAGCGTATTGCTCAGCGGGAAGTCCAAAGCTATCATAACCCATGGGGTGAAGGACATTGAAGCCTTTCAACCGCTTGAATCTTGCAATGATATCCGAAGCAATATATCCTAGCGGATGGCCAACATGTAATCCTGCCCCAGAAGGGTAGGGGAACATGTCGAGGGTATAGAATTTAGGTTTGTCAGGATTTGGCTCTGCGAGGTAAGTTTGATTCTTTTCCCAGTATGCTTGCCATTTTTGTTCGATTTCCCTGAAATTGTATTCCGCCATGATTATATTTTTGATGTTTTTTAAGCTAAACGACTGCAAAAATAGAAAATTCGAGTGGGTTTAGTAATCAATTCCCCAATTCCTCTTGACGCCTTTTTCTTTCCACTGATCAATTTTATTTCAGATGATCTTACCTTTTTCTTACTTTCCACTTTAAATCAAACCACTAATCAGATGAATCAAACATTTAAAATAGGATTGATAGCTGCTTCTATAGCAGTTCTGGGGATTTCCCCAGAGGCGTATTCTCAGAAGAAAATGTCTGCGAAGCAAATCGATGCTTTGAAGCAAGAAGCTGCAACATTGGTCGAGCAAGACGCTAAAATGAGCCAAGTGATGGTCGATAAGATTTTCAGTTTTGCAGAGCTCGGCTTTCAAGAAGTAGAATCTTCGAAATATCTCACGGGTATTTTGGAGCAAAATGGATTTGAAATTGAGATGGGCGTTTCCGGAATCCCAACCGCATGGTTTGCGACTTGGAAGAACGGTGAAGGTCCTGTGATTGCATTAGGTTCTGATGTCGACAATATCCCAAAAGCTTCTCAATATCCAGGAGTAGCTTACCACAAGCCAATTGTGGAGGGAGCACCTGGACACGGCGAAGGTCATAATGCAGGTATCCCATTGAATATCACTGCTGCTTTGGCCGTGAAAAAAATTATGGAACGAGAGAATATAGGAGGCACTTTAATCCTTTGGCCTGGAATTGCAGAAGAATTGGTAGCTGCTAAAGCATGGTACACTCGGGATGGACTTTTTGATGACGTGGATATATGCATATTCACCCATGTAGGGGATAACCTTGGCGTAAGCTATGGTCAAGCATCTGGTACAGGTTTGATTTCTGTTGAATATACCTTCTCAGGTGAGGCTGCTCATTCGGCTGGTTCGCCATGGCGAGGAAGAAGCGCTTTGGATGCGGCTGAGCTGATGAACGTGGGATGGAATTACAAACGAGAGCATTTGGATCCATTGAAGCGTTCGCATTCGATTTTTACAGATGCTGGTGATCAACCTAATGTGGTTCCTTCCAAAGCTTCCATTTGGTATTATTTCCGGGATGTGAAGTATGATGGGATTATGGAGATGTATGAAATCGCAAATAAAATGGCTGAAGGTGCTGCTTTGATGACCAACACTGAAGTGACCTCGAAAATCTTGGGAACAGCTTGGCCGAGACACTTTAATAAAGTTATCGCCGAGAAGATGTATGCAAATATTTTGAAAGTAGGTTTACCAAACTGGTCAGAGGATGATCAGATACTTGCTAAGGCAGTACAAACTGAAGTAAAGTCTAAGAAAATTGAAGGCTTAGATACCAAATTGGATACACTCGGACTTCCAGTGAAAGTGCCAATTTCTGGTGGATCAGATGACATAGGAGATGTTTCTTGGGTAGTACCGACGGTGACTTTAAGATTTCCTTCGAATATCCCAGGTCTGCAAGGACATCACTGGAGTAATGCGATTGCAATGGCAACTCCGATTGCTCACAAAGGGGTGACTGCTGGAGCCAAAGCTGAGGCGATGACGATTTTGGATTTTCTTCTTCAGCCAGAATTAGTGGATCAGGCTTGGGACTACTTCAAAAATGTGCAAACCAAGGAAGAAACTTATAAGCCAATGATCACTGCAGATGATGTGCCTCCGATTTACCTTAACACTAGCATCATGAATCAATATCGTCCACTTCTGGAGAAGTTTTATTTTGATGAAACGAAGTATGGTACGTATTTGGAGCAGTTGGGAGTTACTTATCCTACTTTGAAGAAGGATTGAGAAATTAAGTAGTAAGGATTGAAAGTGGTAAGGTTGTAAAGTTCTTTTGAAGGAGGAGGGCTTTACAATTTTGCCACTTTGATTCTTTCAGATTACCTTTGCTTCGTTAATGAACCAAGCGGTCGAATCACCCGCTTTACCAAAAATTCAAATGACAATTCAAGAACAAGTCGCTTCCGGCAAATCTCTGCCATTGATGGAAGCTTTTTATACCATACAAGGCGAAGGCAAATTCACTGGACATCCAGCATACTTTATCCGTTTAGGCGGATGCGATGTGGGCTGTGTTTGGTGTGATGTCAAAGAAAGTTGGGAGGCTGGAAAATGGCCGGTTTTACCTATTGAGAAAATAGTGGATGATGCGTGTCTTTATCCAGGAAGATTGGTTGTGGTCACCGGTGGTGAGCCCTTACTCTATGATTTGGGGCCTTTGACCAAGCTTTTGAAAGAAAAGGGATTTACTACGAATATCGAAACTTCTGGTGCTCATCCTTTTTCCGGGGATTTTGATTGGGTTTGTTTTTCACCCAAGAAATTCAAAAAGCCACATTTATCGATTTATGAAGAAGCGGATGAATTGAAAGTAGTAGTCTTTCATCAGAGCGATTTTGCATTTGCTGAGGAGCATGCAAAGCTGGTAAAAAGTGACTGTGAACTTCGCCTTCAACCAGAGTGGAGCAAGGCAGAAAAGTTTACTCCTGAAATCATCGAATACGTTAAAAATTGTCCTTTTTGGAAAATATCACTTCAAACTCATAAATTTATGGATATACCATAAACCCATGCGCCTCCTTTTCTTTGGAATTCTGCTTTTTACAGCTGCTTTGACTGTTAATGGTCAGACTTACTCAATCATTGATTCCAAAGCAATAAAATATTACAAAGAAGCAGAGGGACTTACTTTGTCTAGGAGATATGATGAGGCTATTGAGAAATACCAAGATGCAATTGCCCGTGAAGCTTCATTTATTGAAGCCTACGTAAAGCAAAGTCAACTATTGATTACACAAGGTAGACTTTTGGAGGCGGAAAAAGTGGCTTTGGTGGGTAAGAGTAAACTAAAAGGCAAGAATTCCACAGCCAAACATGTGGCGGATATTGGCTGGGTTTTTTCAAATCTTTACTTAAATCAAGGGAGATTTGATGAAGCTTACCAATCATTCCAGGAAATAGATCCTCTGCTGGATCAACTATTTAAGTCCTCCACCTATTATCGTGAAATGAAAACCAAGATGGATTTTATTCAATCCGAGCTTGGGAAAGTAATGGTAATCAAAAAGGAAATACTGCCTAACCCACTAAATGAATTTCGATTACAATACTTTCCTGTATTGACCGCCGATGGGGAACAAATCCTATTTACCAAACGAGATGGCACAGGGAATAATGATAAAGAGGATATTTATCGTGCGGATCTCTCTACGGAAGGGACGTGGTCTAAGCCCAGTACAATTTCTGGGGCCATTAATTCGATTTATAATGAGGGTACCTGTTCGATCACCGCAGATGGGAATATCCTGATCTACACCTCTTGCGATGCTCCGGATACAGAGGGGAGTTGTGATCTCTATATCGCATACAAGACCAATGGAACCTGGCAGAGTCCAAAGAATATGGGGAAAAAGGTGAATTCTAGATCATGGGATTCTCAGCCTTCTCTTTCTGCGGATGGTCGAATTCTTTTCTTTTCTTCTAATCGAAAAGGGGGGTTCGGGGGCAATGATATTTGGTTTACCATCAGGCAGAAAGATAGGACTTGGTCAGAGGCTAAAAACCTTGGAAATGTGGTTAATACCGACAAGGATGAGATAAGTCCATT
>CAWUWQ010000315.1:0-7025 GCA_963926065.1 uncultured Algoriphagus sp. | reverse complement strand
CTTTCCAATTTTTTCTCGGTTTGGTAGAGTAGTGTATCGTAATATTCAAATGGGTCTATTTCGGTCAGGGCCAGCTTGATGATTTTTTCCGGGACTTGTCTCATTTTTAGTTCGCGCTGGATTCGAGATCGTCCCCATTTCTTAATCCGAAATTTTCCTCTGCAGAAAGATCTCGCATATCGCTCTTCGTCCACATATTCCCCTGCGATCATCTCCTGAATCAGTTTCTCAGCTTTTTCACCTTCAATTCCTTTTTCGGCCAATTTTCTTCGAACATCCCAAGGACAGCGCTCTTGGTAAGCACAGAATGTGGTTAGTTTTTCATGTGCTTCTTCAAGCTCCCAATTCTTTTTTGAAGGCTGATCTTCGTTAAACTTTCCCCAACTGGACATTTTCTGTAATTTTACTGGATAGTAATTTTCAAATCTATTTTTGTTAAACCTAATAAATTTTAATCCTCATCATGCGCAAGAAAATAATAGCCGGAAACTGGAAGATGAACCTCACTTTTGAAGAAGGCCAAAAATTGACTTCAGAGATCGTCAATATGTTCAAGGACGAAGAAGTAAAAGATGTGATCGCAGTGCTCAACCCTCCATTTCCACATTTATTTCCTGTTAAAAAATTGATTGGGGACACACCAGGAATTTTTGTGGGGGCTCAAAATTGCTCTGAAAAAGAATTAGGCGCTTATACTGGCGAAGTTTCTGCGAAAATTCTGGCTTCATTTGGCGTAAGCTATGTGATTATCGGCCACTCTGAGCGAAGGGGATATTTCAAAGAGTCTAATGAAACCCTTGCTGAGAAAGTGAAGGCTGCCTTAGCAGGTGGACTGACCCCGATTTTTTGCTGTGGGGAATCACTTGATATTCGAAATGCTGGTACGCATGAACCTAATGTGAAATTTCAATTGACGGACAGTCTTTTCAGCCTTAGTGTATCCGACTTTTCAAAAGTAGTGATTGCTTATGAGCCTATCTGGGCTATCGGTACCGGTAAAACTGCGACCTCTGACGAGGCACAAGAGATGCATTTGGCTTTGAGAAGACACATCGCTTCTAAGTACGGTAAGGACATCGCAAACAAGACCTCAATCCTTTACGGTGGCAGCATGAACGCAGGCAATGCGGCTGACTTGCTTTCCAAGCCAGATGTCGACGGAGGATTGATCGGAGGAGCTTCCTTGAAATCAAGAGATTTCTTGGATATTATCAAATCTTATTAATTCATGGATTACCTGGAGTTTAAAATCAATTGCCTGGAAGAATTCCGGGAAATCCTTATTGCAGAGCTATCCCAAATCGGGTTCGATTCCTTCCTCGAGACTGAGGAAGGAATTGATGCCTATTCCCTTTCTCAAGGCTTCAATCGTGAGGCTTTTGACGAGGTCATTTCCAATTATTCTGAGGCAGCTCAAATCCAACTTTCCGAAGGGGAAATGGAAAAAATCAATTGGAATGCGGAATGGGAGAAAAACTACGATCCGATTGCTGTAGATGATTTGGTCTATGTTAGAGCTTCTTTTCATCCTTCACCACTAGGCTTCAAGCATGAGATCGTGATCAACCCGAAGATGTCCTTTGGTACAGGACATCATGCGACAACTTTCCAAATGCTAAGGAATCAAGGCACCATCGATCATCAAGGTAAAAGAGTCCTCGATGTAGGTTCAGGAACAGGGATTCTGGCAATCATGGCTCATCTTCTTGGGGCGAGTCAAATTGAAGCATTTGACATAGACGATTGGTGTGTAGATAATGGCAATGAAAACTTTGAGCTTAACGGAGTGAGTTCTCGGATGGGCTTGGGCACGATTCGAGAGGTCAATCCGATTGGCCCTTTTGACATCGTCTTAGCTAATATCAATAAGAATGTTTTGTTGGATGAAATGGGAATTTATTCTGACCTTTTGATTGATCGAGGATTTTTGTTACTCAGTGGTTTTTACACCGAAGACATAGCAGACTTGGAGCAATTGGCTAATAAAATTGGTCTTGAACTAATTTCCCAGCAGAGCAAAGACAACTGGGCAGCTTTGGTGCTACAGAAGAAATGATATGACTGAGTTAATTATTTATGCAGTTTTATTTTTAGCTCTTATCGGGCATTGTCTCTTGGCTGGGAAAATGTATCGAGCTGTTCACGAAAATCAAACCTTGAGCATACAGAAGAAAAATGAATGGAAACTCAAGGCATTGATTTTCCCCGTCTATTTTTGGAAACAGTATCTTAATCACTGAAATTGATAGCTAAGCGTATTGAAATCTTAAGCTGCTGGAGGGCATTTTACAGCTTAAACTAATTCGATTCACTTAAAGCCCCCGATTTTACTAATTTAGCCCAATGGAGTACATCTGGAAACAAAAACCCAAAACCTCACAAGCTGAAATAGACCGACTTGGCAAAGAGATTAACGTCAATCCGATTCTAGCGAATGTCTTGATTAATAGAGGGGTGAGTAGTTTTGAGGATGCGAAACAGTACTTCCGCCCAAGTCTCAGTGAGTTGCACGATCCTTTTTTGATGAAGGATATGGCCGAAGCGGTGGATCGAATTCAGGAGGCCATTGCCAATGAGGAGCAAATTATGGTCTATGGAGATTACGATGTGGATGGTACGACTGCTGTTTCTTTGGTCTATGGATTCTTGACGAATTTCTATCCTAATGTGGTTTTTTACATCCCCGATCGCTATAAAGAGGGCTATGGGATTTCAGAAAAAGGGGTTCGATATGCTGCTGAGGAAGGGGTAAAATTGATTATTGCCTTGGATTGTGGAATCAAGGCCATCGAAAAAGTGGCTTTAGCAAAACAGTTGGGAGTTGATTTTGTCATTTGTGATCATCATACTCCAGGTGAGTTTTTGCCGGAGGCTATAGCAGTTTTGGATTCTAAAAGAAGTGATTGTCTCTATCCGTATAAGGAATTAAGTGGCTGTGGTGTAGGATTCAAATTGATCCAAGCACTTGCCAAAACCAGAGGCATGGAAGATTCCGCATGGTATCCTTTTTTAGATTTGGTAGTCGTAAGTATTGCAGCCGATATTGTACCAATCACAGGTGAAAATAGAATTTTATCCTATTACGGATTGGATCGGATCAATACCAATCCAAGACCGGGACTTCAGGCATTGATGGTTAAAAGCAACTTGGTGAAAGAAGTGGGGATCTCTGATATCGTTTTCAAAATCGGCCCTCGGATCAATGCCTCAGGGAGATTGGAGCACGCCAAAGCATCAGTAGAATTGTTAGGTTCCAAGGAGTTGGATATAGCGATGGAGCGGGCAAAATTAGTTGATGAGGTCAATTTGACTCGGAGAAATTTTGATGAAAACATCACCAAGGAAGCGTTTGAGATGATGGAAATCAGAGAAGAGGCCGGGCAATGGAATTCCACGGTTCTTTTCAAAGAGGATTGGCATAAAGGGGTAATTGGCATTGTAGCAAGTCGCTGCATCGAAAAATATTACCGGCCCACTATTATTTTGACTGAGTCAAATTCCAAAGCTACTGGCAGTGCCAGATCAGTTGTCGATTTTGATATTTACGAAGCCATCGCCGAATGTTCGGATCTTTTGGAGCAGTTTGGGGGTCATAAATACGCTGCAGGTTTGACCCTTTCGGTGGAGAATGTGCCTGCTTTCCAAGAGAAATTTGAAGCAGTGGTAAAAAGTAGAATTCAGGAAGTTCATCTTAAGCCTGTGATTGAAGTGGACGAAGAATTACTTTTGGATCAGATAAATTTCAAGTTTTATAATATATTGAAGCAAATGGCGCCATTTGGTCCTGGAAATACCGAGCCGATCTTTAAAATTTCTAACGTACGAGCGCGAAATGTTACCGTTTTGAAAGACAAACATTTGCGCTTTGAGATAGAGCAAGATGGGCAATTGACTACCCCGGTATGTTTGGGGTTTGGAATGGCTGACCGAGCTAAAGACCCTGAACTGACTACAGTCAATATGCTTCAGAGTAAAATGAGTTTCGATATTGTCGCAGAAATGCGCCAAAACGTCTTTAGGGATAAAAGTAGTTTGCAACTTTATGTGAAAGACATCAAATTTGATTGATATGATCCTACGAGCAGAACATTTGGTAAAAATATATAAAGGCCGTCGTGTCGTAAATGACATCTCTGTAGATGTGAACCAAGGCGAAATTGTAGGATTACTAGGTCCAAACGGTGCTGGTAAAACCACTTCCTTTTACATGATTGTTGGACTGATACAGCCAAATGAAGGTAAGATTTTTTTGGAAAATGAGGATATTACGAGCCTTCCAATGTACAAGCGTGCAAAGCTGGGAATTGGCTATTTGGCTCAAGAGGCATCAGTTTTTCGCAAGCTTACCGTAGAGGAAAATATCTTGGCCGTGCTGGAAATGACAAAAATGCCAAAGCAGGAGCGAAAGGAGAAAGTAGATAGTTTACTAGAAGAGTTTAGCTTGACCCATGTCCGCAAAAATCTTGGAATAGTCCTTTCGGGAGGAGAGCGTAGACGAACAGAAATTGCCAGAGCATTAGCAGTAAATCCAAAGTTCGTTTTGTTGGATGAACCCTTTGCGGGGGTGGATCCGATTGCGGTGGAGGAAATTCAATCCATTGTAGCAAAGCTAAAGACTAAAAACATCGGGATTCTGATCACGGATCATAATGTGAATGAAACACTCTCGATTACAGATCGGGCCTATCTAATGTTTGAAGGGAAATTATTGAAAGCTGGTACAGCGGAGGAATTGGCAGCAGATGAGCAAGTAAGAAAAGTGTATTTAGGAAGTCAGTTTGTGTTGAAACGTAAAACTTTTAACTGATGGAGGTACTCAATACCTTTATGACTTGGATTTTTAAGAATCGGCTGGGTCAAATAGAAAATTTTAAGAAAAATCCCATAGAGATTCAGCACGCCATTTTTAAAGATTTGATTGAAGCTGGAAAACGAACTGAATTTGGAAAAGAATTTGACTTCGCCTCGATTCGGAATTACGATGACTTTGTGAATAAAGTGCCTATTCACGATTACGAAAGTATCAAGCCCTACATCGATAAGACGATGAGAGGGAGCCAAAATGTGCTCTGGAATACGGATATCGAATGGTTTGCCAAATCATCTGGAACTACATCCAGCCGGAGCAAGTACATTCCTGTTACGACCGAAAGTCTTGAAGAATGTCATTATAAAGGCGGTAAGGACATGCTTTCACTTTACATAGCCAATTACCCGGATTCAAAACTTTTCGCGGGAAAAAGCTTGACCATCGGAGGCACGTTGGAAAAAAATCCCCTAAACCCTCAAGGAACTGCCCGAGCTGGAGATATCTCTGCAGTAATCATGCAAAATCTTCCGATTTGGGCACAATATGTCCGTACACCTTCCTTAGAAACAGCCCTCATGAGTGAGTGGGAAGCCAAAATCGAGAAGATGGCTCGTGAGACGATGGATGAGGATGTAACTTGCATTGCTGGCGTACCTACTTGGACCATAGTCCTTTTGCAACGAATCTTAGAAATCAAAAAGGCGAAACATATCTTGGAAGTCTGGCCAAACTTGGAGATTTTTTTCCATGGTGCAGTAGCCTTTGGGCCTTATCGAAGCCTATTCAAAGAATTGATCCCGTCAGAGAAAATGCGCTACATGGAGACATATAATGCCTCGGAGGGTTTCTTTGGTCTTCAGGATCAAAAGGAATCTGATGAATTATTGCTTCTGCTAGATTATGGGATTTTCTATGAGTTTATCCCGATGGAAGATTGGATGAGTGATCATCCAAAAGTAATCCCGCTCTGGGAAGTCGAAGAAGAAGTCAATTATGCCATGGTCATAAGTACCAATGGTGGCTTGTGGCGCTACAAAATTGGCGATACCCTAAAATTCACTTCTACAAAACCTTATCGATTCCGAATCTCAGGACGGACAAAGCATTTCCTCAATGCATTTGGTGAAGAAGTAATCGTAGAGAACGCAGAGAAAGCGATTCAATATGCTGCAGAACATACTGAGGCCACTATAGCCAACTTCACAGCTGCTCCAGTCTATTTCGAAAATTCAAGTGCAAAAGGAACCCATGAGTGGGTGATCGAATTTCAGAAAGAGCCATCGGATAAAGCAAAATTTAATGCCTTATTGGACCAGCATCTCCGAGAGATTAATTCTGATTATGATGCTAAGCGGTATAAAGATCTTGCGCTAGTAGCTCCAATTATTCACCATGCACCAACCGGACTTTTTGAGAAGTGGATGGGGAAGCGTGGGAAGCTTGGAGGTCAGCATAAAGTGCCTAGACTATCTAATAGCAGAGAGTATGTGGAAGATATCTTGGGAATGATTTAAGATATTAATCTACAAAATACATATCTATCATTCCTTTGTTTTTTGCTGCTATTTTACCTCTGTAAGTGCAAGAGATTGTGTTTTTTATTAATTCATACGTGCTTCCAGAGATGTTGATTTTATTAGGTTTGGAGTTTTGCTCCATTCTTGCTGCCGTATTTACAGTATCCCCCCCAAATGTCGTAAGCAAATTTTTTCATACCTACTATTCCAGCAACGACTGGGCCTGAACTTATTCCTGCCCGAATTTCGAAAAACCGACCTTATTCATATTTTTTATTTATGACAGTCATCAATTCTTTCGCTACTAAAACGCATTATTGAGCGTGATCACTTTCTGAATTGGGGATACCTGAGACAGCTAAATATGCGTCGCCGATAGTTTTGATTTTTTCTAAGCCAAATTCTTAGAATATTTCATCGAACACTTTAAAATATTCATGAATCACCACTACCAGGTGAAAATTTGGGTAAATCGTCTAATATTTTTTCCCGTCGTAAATGAATTAATGAAATTTGATAAAGAGAGGACTAGACCGAAAAAAATCAAAATAATAGCCTTTGGGTAGTTCAATTAGAATCAGTAACAGGAAGTCCTTGAGCAACTCAACTTTTGAATTGATGACACCGATATTTTTGATTGTATCTGTAAAAGCCCTGCCATAGTTTGCTACAAAAAATTCATCAGTTATTGGGTCAAA
>CAWUWQ010000314.1:0-6234 GCA_963926065.1 uncultured Algoriphagus sp. | reverse complement strand
CGGGAAGGATAATTACGATCCCACTCCTGCTCGGCCATGAATTGCATAAAGGTATTCAAGCCCTCATCCATCCAAGTCCACTGACGCTCGTCCGAGTTGACAATCATCGGGAAGAAGTTGTGGCCAACCTCGTGAATGATCACGGAAATCATCCCGTTTTTGATGGCTTCGGAATAAGTGCCATCCGAGTCTGGACGGCCATAGTTGAAGCAGATCATCGGATATTCCATACCGTTTGCAGCCTCCACAGAGATCGCGGTAGGGTAAGGATAATCGAAGGTGTGTGCAGAATAAGACTTGATCGTATGCGCGACCACTCGGGTAGAATATTGTCCCCAAAGTGGATTAGCCTCTTTTCCATAATAAGACATCGCCATTACATCTTTGCCACCTTGCTTTACAGCCATGGCATCCCAAATGAATTTACGTGAAGAAGTCCAAGCGAAGTCACGGACATTTTCAGCTTTGAATTTCCAGGTCTTCTTGCCAGTTGCTTTCGATTTTTCTAATTTCTCAGCTTCAGCCTGAGTACGGATGACTACAGGTTTATCAAAAGTTTTCTTTGCAGTATTCCAGCGATCCAGTTCTGCGGAAGAAAGCACTTCCTCAGAATTCTGTAATTCTCCGGTAGCACCGACCATGTGATCAGCAGGTACAGTGATATGCACTTCGTAATTTCCGAAAGCCAAAGCAAATTCACCGGAACCTATGAACTGCTTGTTTTGCCAGCCTTCAAAGTCAGAGTAAACTGCCATTCTTGGAAACCACTCCGCCATGGTATAAACGTAATTACCATCTCCAGCGAAAAATTCGTAACCAGGACGTCCACCGATAAAACCTGTTCGGTCGTGAATATTGAATGACCAATCGATCGCAAATTCAAAGGAATCGCCTGCTTTCAACGGAGTAGGTAGATCTACTCTCATCATGGTTTGATTCACGGCTACTTTGAGAGGAGTCCCGTCTTTTCCTTTTACATCCAACACTTGGTAAGCATAGTCATCGGTATGCCAAAGGATACCCTGAAGCTGCGTCAAAGTCATCCCCGGGCTGATGCTGGATTCGGTACCTTTTGGAGTTTCAGAATCTTTTCCACGCTGATTTTGCTCCAGCTGCACCCAGATGTAGGTGAGTTGATCCGGGGAGTTATTCACATACGTGATTTTCTCCGATCCTTTGATGGATTGCGTTTCGTCGTTGAGTTCCACTTCAATGACGTAATTGGCTTGCTGCTGCCAATACAGGTGTCCAGGTGCTCCGGAAGCAGTACGATAGACATTTGGAGTGCGGAGCATGGTACCCAATTGTTCAAAACGCTCGGCATGATTCTGCTCAGACCGCTGCTGCGCCATTCCCGAGAAGTTTACTGAAAGTGCCAATGCGGCTAGTATTCCTATTTTTCTCATATGTATTTTTCTATTTATTAAATTTTTTAGCTGCAACTATTCTTATCTTCTTGGGTTGACTAGCTGGATGTCCGTTGACCGATGTCGGGTGATTTGCTCATCTGACATCGGTCATCGGACACCCGACAGTTTTCCTCACCAAAACTTCGTATCCATCATCAGCATCATTGCAATCCCCAACACAAAGGATGAAATAATCAAAGTCCATTCTCTTCGCTTTACCCCAGCCAAACCCACCAAGATGGTAGTAGCTAAAATGAAGATCCCCACAATCACCAACTGTCCGATCTCCAAACCGATATTGAATGCCAGTAGCGGCTGCCAAATTGCAGCTTCCTTGCCGAGTAGGCTTCGTAAATAATTGGAAAAGCCTAAACCATGGATTAGGCCAAAGAAAAGAGCCAATACATAATTAATGGTCACACCTTTACCGGAAACTGGTTTGGGACGGAGGATATTGCTAAATGCGGTAATCGCAATAGTAACTGGAATTAGAAATTCAATCCAACCATTATTGACTTGGATGACTTTGAAGGTAGCCAAGGCCAGAGTGATGGAATGACCAATCGTAAAGGCTGTGACCAGGATCAGGATCTTCTTCCAATCTCTTGGAATGAAAACAGCACAAAGCGCCAAGACGAATAAGATATGGTCAAAGCCTTTAAGGTCAAGAATATGTTGGATTCCTAAACGGAAATATAATTCAAACGAATTCATAGAGGTGATTAAACTTCGAAAGAAGTAAATTGCAACAATAATACAGGATAAATACCAATAAAGGCAAGTTCTTATACCAAATGCAATATATTTCCACTGTGCTGATTTACTTGGGATGGCTGGTTTCTTTCCATCCATTCTTCATAAGCTTGACTGAGATTCGTCAAAATCCGAATTCAAAAAATCTGGAAGTTGCCCAAAAGATTTTTTGGGATGATCTGGAAGTTTCTCTTTCTGCTTATCACCAGGAGTCTTTCGATATTTTGAATCCCAAGGATGAAAAAAATCTCAGTGAGAAAATCGGAACTTACCTGACAAGTCACTTCGAAATTTGGGTTGATGGGAAAAAAGTAAAGTTAAACTACCTTGGTTTTGAGGTAGAAGAAGATGCGATTTGGGCTTATTACGAGTCCAATCCTATTTCTATTTCTACTCAGATCGAAGTCCGAAATAGTATTTTACTTCAGGAAACTGATTCTCAACAAAACATCGTCCACATGTACCTCCCTGGAAATTCCATTCCTCGGAGTTTATTATTAGGAAAAGGGGAAGAGCGCGGGATTTTGAAGATTAAAAAGTAAGCTAGTTGTTTACCATTAATCTGAAGCCATTTTTAATGACTGAATTACTACCCACTTGCCATCAAGTCGTTTCAATAATTCCACCGAGCAAACTTCTAAGAGCTGATTGATATCAGATTTCTGAATTAGAGCTTTGGCTTCATCAAAATCCCGTTCCTTCACATCTTTAAATGCAATGGTCATATGTGGATGATAATTCCGATCGCTCAATTCATCCACTAGATTTAATTCTCTTTTACAGAAGGTCTTTAAATCAGTCTGAAGTTCCGTTAGTCTGGAATCTGCTTGAACCTTCCAAAAAATGACTCTTTTTCCAAATTTGTCAGTTCCTCCAACTTTAATTTTTAATGATTTTTTTGTGGACAAAAAATTTTCGAGCGTCTCTATTAGCACCTTTTCTTTTGCCTCATTATAGTTAAACGGCATTTTGAGAGTAATATGAGCAGGAGATTTCAAGGCGTACTTGATATTTAATTTCGCTTTGAGTTCCATCTTTAGTGCAGCCGCTGCCTGTTGAATTTCTCCAGTTGGAACAATCGCCAAGAAATACTTTTGTATTACTTTCATCTATTATTATTACCTCAGGTAGTATTTCTTCGTTCAAAAACAAAAAAACTATTCGAATTACCCAATCAAAACCCTAAATTAAGGGGTATAAATCGAAGATCACTATGAAATACTTTTCTAAGGCCATGATCGGCCTAGACCTGACTGAAATGGATGACATCCTTATTGAAAAGACCATCGTCTTTTTAAAATTTTTAGGGATCGAAAAATGTTATTTCGTCCATGTGGCAAAAGACCTCGCTATTCCACAAGAAATTCTTGATAATCACCCGGAGCTTTTATCTCCAAGTGATGAATCGATTGAGGAAAAGATTGCTGATAAATTGAAGCATTTCGACTTCCCTTCAACTATAGAAATTGAAATATTTGCTGAAGAAGGAGAGGATCAGATGGAAATCTTTATGCGCTGGGCTTTAATCAAGGATGTGGATTTGATCATCATGGGAAGAAAGGAAACCTTGAAAGGAAATGGCTCATTGGCAAAAGGAATTGCAAAGAAAGCTCCCTGTTCCATCTTGATGCTTCAGGAAAAAAGACCTGCTGGACTGCCTAAGAAAATCATGGTACCAACAGATTTCTCTGATCATACTGAAATGATCTATGAGTTCAGTGAGCGAATTTGTAAGGATCTTCACGCAGAGCTAGTACCGGTTCATATCTACCAAGTCCCACATGGCTATTCAAAAACAGGAAAGACCTTTGAGGAATTTTCAGAAATCATGAAAGAAAATGCCAATAAGGACTTTAAGAAGTTCCTTCATAAAAACAACCATCTGGATCTAGATTGTCATTTTGTATTAAATGAGAGTGAAGATGAGGGGAAATTATTATTAGAAGAAGCAAATAAGATCGGTGCTGACATGATTCTACTCGGCTCCAGAGGAAGGACCAAGTCCGCCGCTATCCTCCTCGGCTCAGTCGCAGAAAAATTGGTGATGGTAAACAATGTGCTCCCTATGCTCATCTTCAAGAAAAAAGGAGAAACCGTTGGTTTCTTTGAAGCGCTATTTAGGATTTGATTGGCTTTACTAAATAAAAGCAAGCCTGGTCTCCTCTGCCCTCCTGATTATATCGGAGGGCTTTTTTATTCATTTCCTTAAGTTCTTTGGAGCCAAAAAGAGTTTTGAACAGTGCCTGATTTAGTGGTTGTCCTTGTTCATACAATTCTGTTCCCCAAAATTGAAAAGCTGAAGAATCAAATACAACTTCCTCCAATTCTAAGCCTATTTCTGATGCTAGATTCGTAAAACCTTTGACGGAAGGAATGATCAAATGTCTGGGAGCATCTAATTGAACCCACAATTCCCTTTTTTCTTTCCAAACTTCTGAGTCAGTCACCGGGGTTCGGATCAGAAGTCTTCCTCCAGGGTTTAATTTCTCAAGACACAACTTCAGAATATCTCTTGGATCATTCATGTGCTCAAAGGCATGATGAATCATAATCAGGTCAAAGTGACCTTCGGAATCATCGAATGATTTTTTCCAGAGCGTTAGTCTCGAATTTAGCTGCTTGGTCTCTGCAATAAATGGATCAAATCCCTGGAGATTTCTGTAACCGGAGGCATATAGTTCATAAAGTAACTGTCCATTTCCACAGCCTATATCTGCGATTTGATCTTTCCGTTTTGGATTAATTTTTTTAAGCCAATAGCCATAGCTAGGGCACAAAACATTCCATTGGCTCTTCAAAAATAGTTTTAATCGCAGTGCTTTTAGATGGTTCTTTAGGTAAGATGATTGTACCAGCGGCACCTGAGAGTAATAACTATCCAAAGGGTAGTAATCAGATAAATTTTCAGGAATATTAATCAATTGGAGGGAAAAGCAAAACTGACATTCACTGTAAGTAAATTCACCGGGAAGCTGAAGCATTCGTTCTTTTGCCAGAAAAAGCAAAAACTCTTCTTTCCCGCAAAACTTACAGGATAAACTTTGCTCAATAGGCATTCTCACGGTTAAAGAGCAACTCGTGAATAGTTTTGACCATAATTCCAAGGTCAAGTAAAAAAGTCCAATTATTGATGTAAAATGAATCGAGTTTAACCCTAGAACGTATTTGATGCGGATTTTCAATTTCCCCTCTATAGCCTCGTATTTGGGCTAAACCTGTAATTCCTGGTCTTATTTTGTGCCTTGAATTATAGCGATGAATCTGAGTCTTAAAAGTCTGATTCATTGGAATTGTATGTGGTCTTGGACCAACGATGGACATATCACCTAATAACACATTAATGAATTGAGGCATTTCGTCTAAAGAGGAATTACGAAGGAATGATCCAATTTTGGTTACTCTTGGATCATTTTTTATAGCCTGTTTGGAATCCGAATAATCGTTGGGAGTCATTGATCGGAACTTCAGACAATTAAAAACATTATTGTTGATCCCGTTTCTTTTTTGAATAAAAAATATTGGACCTCTTGATTCTATGTTTATTAAAAGACCGACAAGTGGTATTAGCCAAGAAAGAATAAAAATGATCACCAAACAGGAGAATACAATATCAAATCCCCGTTTTGCTAGTCCATTAAAGGCATTGTCCAAGGGAATGTCATTGACATTGATCACAAAAAAATCTCCATATTTAGAGAAAGAGAGGCTCTTTTCCAATTGAAGGCTACCTCCGGGGATCATTTTGACTTTAATGTAATTTTCATCAGCAAAATCAATCACTTGCTTTACCATTGTAGGGTCCAACTTTTCATGAATATAGATTAGGTCTAGATCCAGATCCTGACCCTGTACAAAGAAGTCTGAAATCCCTCCTCGAGTGAGGTTGCAATCAGCCTGATCATCAAAATAACCTAGAAAATTGATTCCAAAATCTTTTCGGATCCGAAATACATCTGCAAGCTTAGGACTGGTTACACCTTTGCCAATGATAATGGCATTTCGGTAGTTATTTCCCTTTACTCGATATTGACGGAGAATCATATGCACTCCAACTCGGAAGGAGCTCATCAAA
>CAWUWQ010000313.1:0-4563 GCA_963926065.1 uncultured Algoriphagus sp. | reverse complement strand
GAGATACATACCGCATCTGGGTTGGAGTCAGCAAGTGCTTTGTCAAAATCTTCAAAAAGCGGATAATCTGCTTTCAGGGCTTGGTTCAATTTCACTTTGCTCTCTCCTCGGGAGACTAAACCGCAGATTTCAAATTCTGGCATGTGGTGATAGGCCGTTGCATGGGATGCACCCATATTTCCACAGCCTACTACAAGGATTCGAATAGGTTTATTCTTTGTCATTTGTTGGAATTTTTAGATTCAAAATTTTACTAAGAATATGAAATTTCAAATTGTGGTAACCAGAGGACAAAACTGGACGCTACTGATTAGAATTAAATTTAACCACCAGAGAAAGAGGTAATTTTAAAATTAAATTATCTCTCAAATTCGCCGAATTAATTCAGGATTTTTTTCAATTCTTCCTCGTCTAAATAGGTAATAGATACGGTCATCGTAATAGGTTTAACTGGCTCGTCTTTGCTGTCTCGCTTAACCCGTACGATTCGCTCTATGATATCCATCCCTTTGATGATATGTCCGAAAATCGTGTAATCTCCATCTAATCTTGGGATTCCCTCGGGATTTTGTACAATGTAAAATTGACATCTGGCGGAGAGTTTGTCGGGATTCCCATCTCTACCTGCACCGACTGCGCCATAGACATGTTTTAATTCCGGCACAAACTCAGGGGACAAAAGGTACTCAGGATCATTGAATCCTTCCTCGGTATCCGGACAGCCGCCTTGGGCGACGAAATTGGGAACCACGCGATTAAAGGTCAGCGAATCCCAGTATCCCGCTTCTGCCAATTCGATAAAGCTTGCTTTGTGGTTGGGGGTACGGCCATCCAGTTGGATAAATATCTCACCATATGGAGTTACGATTTTCCCCAAAGGGATTTTCTCTTGGGCCAATCCAAAGACCGGAATTAAAAAAAAAGCGATAAAAAAGTTATTTACTTTCATGACTAATCATTAGTTGGGGCTTTAGTCTGGTTATTTACGGGATTAGCGTACATAGATAGAAAGCTCTTCACCAAAAATTCATTTTTGACGTCTACTTTTTCTTGCAGTCTTTTTTCAAAAGCCTCTTTTTCTGCGATGGTATATTCATGTTTGAATTCCTCATCGCCATAAAGGAGGTCATGAGCAATGAAGTTACTCGGCCAAAGCTTATAGCCAGCCCAGATTTTTTGGTCAATGATAGCGGCTAGCTTGCTCAATTTCTCTCCCGAACCTAAATCAGATTTTGAGATTTCTTTTATTTCTTCAGTGAGCAAGCCATTTACTTGTAGGTGGATTCGTTTTTTGGTGCCTATTAGACCTCTGAGAAGGTTTTGGAAATCTTCATTTTCACTTTTCACATATTTTTCATCTTTTGATTTTGCCAGGAGTTCAGGCATTTTCAATAAGTCGGTTGGGTCATATTCATAGGAAATTGAAATAGGTACCACTTTGATCTTTTCAAAATAGGAAAACTGGTCAGACCCCTCTTCTGCAAGCGTGAGCATTTTCAATACCCCTTTATGGGTGGCATCATTTCCGTCTTTAGTTCTTCCCTCTCGCTGGGCAGTCCAAACAGACCGATTCTCACTTAGGAGACTTTTTTTAATAAAAGCAGCAGCTTGTTTCGAACTTTCCAGCAAAGCTCGCCCTTGCAGCCCTCTTTTAATTGCAAAGTTCCGATTTAATCTGGAAAGGATATGGATGAATGGCTTTTGGATTAAGTTATCGCCTATTGCCGAAGTGGTAAGTACCAAACTATGCTCATAAAGACAAGAGTTTAGCAAAGAGGTATCTAGGATGATATCTCGATGATTTGAAATAAATAAATATGCCGTGTTTGGCTCAAGTTGATCAAATCCACCTGTACTCAAACCATTTGAGCTTTTTTCAAGCACTTTTTGTACACCTGGATAAATAAAATTCACTTGGAAATCCCGCAGGGAGTGGGTGTGAAGCATTAAATTTTTCCAGTTTTTAGAATGATCGTCTGGAAAAGTAAAACCCATAATGGCTTCAAGCATGGGATCATCAATGATTGAACGTATAGCAGCATTTGCCTCTGTCTCATAAAATGGCCTGATGGAATCGAACTGGGACATAGTTAGGGTTAATTGAAATGCAAAAAGCAAATTTAAGCTTAAAACAGGAAGTGAAATCTCGGGTTCTTTTTTAACGCTTGAGATGCTTGTTGATAAATTGCATGTGAACAGGCAGAGCTTCAGTCCAATACTGCCAAGTATGGGCACCAGGTCTTTCAGTATACTCATGAGGAGTTTTATCAGCAAGCAGGAGCTGATGCATTTGACGGTTGGTAGAGATCAAGAAGTCCTCCGTTCCGCAATCTATGATCAATGGAATGCCATTAGCTTTGATCCGATCTACTAAGCCAACTGCCGTGAAAGGAGAATAAGGATACTCGTAGTCAATCTCACCCAGAGTCATTTTAAAAGTTTCTGCACGCATGTTTTTTAATTCATCTCCCACTTCCCACATTCGGGTGTCGATATTCATTACCCCACTCATACTTCCAGCAACAGCAAACAACTCAGGATGCTTAGCGCTAAGTGTGATTGATCCATGACCGCCCATTGATAAGCCTGTGATGGCGCGGGACTCTTTTTGCGCAAGGGTGCGATAGTTGGAATCGATTTCTGAGATCAATTCCGAGGTGATATACGTTTCGTATTGCACTGAGTCGATCAGTGGGCTATCAAAGTAATAGCTTGATGGACCCACTCCCGGATTGACTATAATGATGTTGTATTCCTCCGCCATTCGACTTACTAATCCTGGCTCAGTCACTTTGGTAAGCCAATCCGAAAAGGATCCACTCCCGCCATGTAATAAATATAAGGTTGGAAATCGATGTTCAGAACCTTGATATGAACTTGGAGTAGTGATGGCTACTTTAAAACTTTTCTTCATGGAATGACTATATACTTGAATGGTATCAACTTTGGCTTGCGCAAAAATTAGAGTGGGGGTCAAAAAGAAGAGCAGGAGTAATTTTCGCATGAATGATTTTTTAATTTTTTAAGGATAGATCAAATACTGGACAAGGTTTTTATAATAAAAAGAACTTGAAATCAATTGATTTTAAATTCGCGGTGGGGAATGTTTGGATTAATTATAAACTCTAAAATAGGCAAATTATGTATTTTTATGACCAGATGGAGTATATTCAAGATAGTTGGTAGTGGCGGCAAAAGATCTTCATTTAAACCAAAATTCATGGAAATTTCTCGAATTCAACGGTTAGCCTATTTCCTAGTCTCAATTGTTTTTGGAGTAGTTATTTTAAAAGAAGGAGCTTTTCTCCTTGTACCTTTGGTATGGGGTGTTTTTTTTGCTTTTGCGTTAAACCCCATTTCCAATTGGTTTGAACTGAAGCGAATCCCTAGAGGTGGTGCTATTGCGATCAGTATTTTATTGGTATCCATGACTGCCATTGGCATTCTTTACCTTTTGGTAAACCAAATGATCGGACTTTTAGAGGAAGTTCCTCAGATCCAAGATACCTTAAATTCTAAACTTAGCAGCTCCATTCGAGAGCTCAACGAATTCATTGGATCAGAAGTGATCGTTTTAGAAAGTTTGGGGATTCCAAATCTTTTTACTGCACAGAATTTTAATTCGACCATTTTACAAACAGGTAAATCGCTAACATTAGCAGCAATAATTCCGCTTTACACTTTTTTGTTGATCTACTACAAAGATTTTTTCGCAGCCTTTATCATCAAACTTTATGAAGATAATAATGAGCGGATCGTGACTTGGGCCGCAGACTCTGGAAGGGTGATTCAATCTTACCTTTCGGGAATGCTCAAAGTTACCCTGATTGTCTCCATTTTAGCCGGCTTGTTTTTCTTTCTGATTGGGGTTAAATACTTTATTTTATTTGCAGCTTTAATCGCTATTCTGAATCTGATTCCTTATGTAGGTGTATTTATCAGTTCTTTTTTCGCAGTCCTTTATATTTTTCTCACTACAGATTCAATTACCTATCCGATTATAGCAATTGCTGTCTTGTGGGGAATTCAGCTATTAGAAAATAATATCATCACGCCTCTGGTAGTAGGATCCCAAGTCAAAGTAAATGCTTTAGCAGTTTTGCTGGCGATATTGGCTGGGGCGTGGCTTTGGGGTATTTCAGGGATGATCTTATTCATTCCATTAGTCGGAGTTTTAAAGATTAGTTTAGAAAAATCCTCAGACATGTCGGCTTTTGCCTACTTACTTGGAGATGATGTGCCGATTGCTGAAAAGAATGAAAATTACTGGAAGGCCTTCAGACGGAAAATGAATAATAAAAAGAGCAACTAGTAAGTTGCTCTTTTTATTATTTCCAGAAATCTGCGTTTTCGATTCCAACGTCTTTTGCTATGAAGACTGGGTCTTTGCCTTCTTTCTTTTGTTTTTTATAATCGGCTAATGCCTTGAATGCAGGCTTGCGTAGCAAGATAATTGCGATAATATTTAGCCATGCCATTAAGCCAACTCCAATATCTCCCATCATCCAAGCGACTTCAGCTGTCTTTATACAGCCATAAAAAGTGGCCCCAAGAATTAATAAT
>CAWUWQ010000312.1:0-8328 GCA_963926065.1 uncultured Algoriphagus sp. | reverse complement strand
TCTTTTGACAAGATTTCTTATTTTAAGTGACTGTTTATTAAAGTAAATGTCGCCAGACTTTGTGCCAATAGTGTTGCAACTGTATTTTCTTATGTTGCATATATCATTGGTTTCTGCCATTTTGAAATCAATCAGAATCCTCCCATCCTTACACAGATCAATACCTATCGCATAGCGAAGTCGAAAATATCTAGCAAACGCCTGCTTACTGGCATGATTACAAAAATCACAGTAACTAGAGATACTTTTTGATAGTAAGCCTTACCAGCAATTAACTGAGGGGCAGATGCTTCAATTTGATTAAGATTGATTTGATTCAGGGTATAAATAGCAGGAAGCAAATCAGAAAATTAAATATCCATGACTCTTCCCGTTATAAAGACACCTCTACAACTATTCAGCGGATGATCTTATAAGTACATCTAATGAGGAATTGATGGTTTGAAGCTAAGTCCACAAAACAGCTTTGGAATAGCGATACATCCAAATACAAGAGATTTACAAATCCCCCATTTTCCCACAATGTTCTTGGAAACGTTTTTTTGTAAAGCTGTTAGTTCTGAGCTAACTCGCCGCGTGATGGCTAAATAGAAAGAAATCTCCGATAGAATGGTAGGAAACTGAGCTTAAAAGAATTAGGTTAAAAATGATACTAACCACTCAAGCCATGCTGCGGATTTAGGGTAACTACAAGTCTTCCAAGTTTTTTCTGCGCTGATTTTTTAAATTCTTGTAGAATGAAGGGGAAAGTCCAGTGATTTTTTTAAATTGATTGGAAAGATGTGCTACGCTGCTATAGTGCAACCTATAGGATATTTCTGTAAGACTTAGCTCATCGTAAATCAGCAATTCTTTGACTTTTTCTATCTTATGAATGATGATAAAATGCTGTATGGTTATTCCTTTTACCTCTGAAAAAGCATTGGCCAAATAAGTGTAATCTTGACCCACTTTTTCACTGATATAATCAGAGTAGTTTTCAATTGGTAGTTCATCATTATTGTAATGGATCATTTCGACAATGACAGTTTTAATCTTTTCAATCAAAATGCTTTTCTTATCATCAAGCAGTTCCAATCCAGATTTCAACAAGTTTTTATTTAGAAGCTCCCGCTGCTCATCCGTAATATCCTCCAGTATTTCAACCATCCCTAATCTCACAAAGACGTGATGAAGTCCGAGCTTCTTCAACTCCTCTTTTACCATCATTTTACACCGTAAACTGACCATGTACTTAATGTATAGCTTCATGCTCATAATCACTATGGTTTTATCCTAAAGTGCTTTTTCACCAATAAAAATCTATAATGTAACCTAAAAACAGGTAGTTTAAAATCACCAGGAGGTGAATATCTGCCCTCCGAAAGGTATGTTTTTATTATTCAAATAAGCTAAAAACAAAATTCAACTACGCTTTAGTATTGATAGTCGTTCCTAAACCAAAAAGTTTTTTAGGTTCAATCATACATCTTTACTCAAGTTTCATTGCCTGCATATAAAGTACCAAAGCGAAGGATTCCCAATAATATAGGACAAGAATCTCCTGAATCTTCAGCGAATATCCATCTAGTCCTGAAGGAAGGGAAGCAGAATTGTCGGCTATCTAAATTGTAAAAAGGAAAAGGAATTCCACCCCTACTTCCCTTCCCAGACGTTATCGCTAGTGTCTTTATCTGGAAATCTACCATGTGGATCCAATGTGATTCGTTTGATTTTGCGATCTCCAAAACCCAAGACCGCATCATAGGTACGATTTCCATCAAACCAAACACTCACTGGCCAGGTCACTTCTGCCGTCGTTGCATCAATTATTTTAGCATTACTCATTGCTTTGAGCGCTGGACCTTCTGCTTCAAATTCGACTTTCAATACCACTGGCGAAGGCATCTCCCCTACTTGCTTTACGGTCACGATGGTTTTCCCTTGGTTTGAACTCACCTTCGAAATTGACCCTTCCACAGATTCGGTGGTAAATAACCAGTAATACCAGAACCACTCCAGGTTTTGTCCCAACTCCTGATTCATAAAAAACATATAATCCCAAGGTGATGGATGCTTATATGCCCAGGCTTCGGTATATTTTTTCATTGCAGCGATTACCGCTTCATCACCGACGATTCCACCTAGCATGGAAAGCATCAATGGGGTTTTCTGATATGTTTGAAACCCGTAACCCGAACCAGCCTCATTGGCACTCCACATGAGCGGAGCCTCATCCTCAGATCCTGAGATTCGTCCGTAGCTTTGTCCCAAACCATCTAGATTATAGGCCACATCTCGGCTAGCTGCCGCAGATAAGATATTCATGTATTGATTGAAGCCTTCATCCATCCAGCCATAGCGCGTTTCATTGGTACCAAGCATCATCGGCCACCACTGATGGGCAGTCTCATGGTCCGCTGCTCCCTGATTGGAATTAATTACCATTGGATACTCCATCCCTGCACTTGGACCATCTTGGAGCGTCAGTTGGGGGAAAGGATAGGGTGCCCAAAGTTCAGAGTAGAACTCCAAAGCATGTTTGCTGTTTTTTAATGCTTTTTCAAATAAACGAGCTCGCTCTGGGATATAAACTTCATAGATGGGAATAGGACCTTTTCCAGGAATCATAGCTCGAGTGGCTTTCCAAATAAACCGATCCGAAGTCGCCCATGCAAAGTCATTCACTTTGTCTGCGACAAAGCGCCAAGTCAAGGTTTTACCATCCAAAGTTGCTTTACCTGGACCTTTCTCTGCTTCTGATACGATCGTAACATCCTCATCAGAATTCAAAATAGTGGATAGCCGCTGAATAGCTGTTGGCGTGAGCACCTCTTTGGGGTTTTGCAAAACTCCCGTGCCACTCACTATCCAGCCCGCCGGTACCGTAATAGAGACATCAAACTTTCCAAAATTATTGAAAAACTCCGCTGGACCGAGGTACAAACTAGTCTCCCAACCTCTTAAATCATCATATTTTGCCAATCTTGGAAACCATTGCGTGGGCTGAAATAGGGTGCTATCGAAGCGCTGGGTCATGCGATGCCCACGACCATTATCTCCACCAGGGAGCTTGGTGTTCCATTCGATTTCCAATTCGGCTGTACTTCCTGCTTTAATGGGATCCAAAAGTGAAATGGTAGCAATGGTACTTGTAAGACCCGAAGCTTTCAAAGCTGGAGGATCATTTCGTCTCGACGGAGAAGGATTCAAATCCACTGTTTTTCCATCCACTTTGATGGAGGTCACAATCATTCCAGCCGTATTCTCAGCTGGTCTTGAAGTTCCTCTCGGCACATCCCCCCGAAATACATTGTGATCTAATCGAAGCACAATTTGACCTAGATCACCTGGACTGGTATTGTGAATTAGAATTTTTTCTGAGCCAGTAATCGTCTGTGTGGAGGGATCCAAACTTGCCTTGATCGTAAAGTCTGTTTCCAATTGCCAATAATTTGGGCCTGGTGTTCCTGAAAAATCCCGTGTCCCAGCATCAAATGCCTTTCGAATCGCATTTGTCATCGGCACATCTTGTCGGATCACGCGATTTTGAGTTTCAATACTGGTTCGTTGGGCTTTTGAGGGGGATTGCTGCGCTATTACTTGAAAACTTATTAACAAAAATGGCAAAAACAGGTTTCTCATAGTAGAGTTTGATTTAAATCTTGAGCAAAAATTAATTAATTATTTACTAATCTCATTCTAAAAATGAGACGATCAGTAATTAAAAATTGAAATTTTAACTCTAATATAATCTGACAAAATATGAAACAATGTTTCTGTTTTTGATAAAGAAACTAGCCAAAATAATCTTTGGCATGGATTTTTTAAAATAGTATTACTTTCTAGACTGCTATTAAGTCAAAATGGCTCCCTCTGAGACTCAAAATAATATTAACCAAAAAAACCGCTTGCCTGTATGCCAAATACAATAACCAGTACAGCTCATCAACAGATTTGCACATTCACGCTCTTTAAATTTGAGGGAATAGATATGCTTTGGATTTTTGCTCAAATGCAACGTTCGTTGCCGAAATTTACCCAAGTACAAGGATTGAAATTTTTCAAATTAATGGGTAGCGGAGGTAATAATGGATTTTCGAGAATCTTAAACCCAAATGTGTATGTGTTCCATGGTGTTTGGAATTCGGAGGAAGATGCTCAAAAATATTTTCAGCAGTCAGCTCATTTTAACGAATTTAAGTCCCGCGCTACTGAGGTTTATACAGTCTTTATGCGTGCCACAAAATCGTCTGGATCTTGGTCTGGTGTAAATCCCTATGACCAAACTTTCCCAATTCAAGATGGCAAAATAGCAGTCATTACTCGGGCAAAGATAAAATTGAGATATTTGCCCAAATTTTGGAACTATATCCCCAAACTGAGTCGAAAATTAGAAAATCAAGATGGCTCCATTTTCTCGATAGGAATCGGAGAATATCCTTGGTTTATGCAGGCTACATTCAGCCTTTGGAAGGATTTGGATTCAATGAAAGCATATGCTTATCAAAGTGATCTACATACAAAAGTAATTCGAAAGACTAGAGAACTTGGCTGGTATAGTGAAGATTTGTTTGCCAATTTTTCTCCCTATCACACTGAAGGAACATGGACCGGCATAGATCTGCTGCAAATAAACTAATACCATTAAAAGCAAATCCTTTGATCAGAAATTAAAAAAAGGAGCATTTCAGTAATTTATAAACCGTAAAACAAATTATCTGAAGTAGAATCTTCTGTCCATTTCACATTTCGCCTCCCGAATAAGAACATATCTAATAGTATTAAAAAAGCTGGTCTATCACATTGAAATACTAATTTGAATGCAGTTAAAGGATAAAAATCAATTTAACTTTTTTGCTACGGGCAAAAACGCTTAATTTCATTTCATTAATGCCTTATCATTTCGAATAAATAACCAAATAATTTCTACAAGCTAGTCGAGGGAATGTATCCCTAGCCTGAGGATCAACAAAAAACATGAATATTCTCGTAATTGACGTCGGTGGATCAAACATTAAAATATTAGCAACTGGCCAACCTGAGCGCATTAAAATCCCTTCAGGTATAGATTTTTCGCCAGAAGAAATGATTCCATTAATCAAAGAGCATGCTTCCAAGTGGAAATATGAAGCAGTAACGATGGGCTTCCCCGGCGTAGTCAAAAACAATAAAGTCATTACCGAACCTATAAATCTTGGACAGGGTTGGGAAAGTTATGACTTCGAAGGCTCTTTTAGCTGCCCTGTTAAAATTGTCAATGATGCTGCAATGCAAGCTGTCGGCAGCTATGAAGGCAAGAAATTGCTTTTCTTGGGTTTTGGGACTGGTTTAGGCACCGCTATGGTCATCAATAACACCATTTTGCCACTGGAGGGAGGACATCTACCTTACAAAAAGGGAACATTCGAAAACTACGTGGGAAAAGAATATCTGACTAAAAATGGATCTACGCGCTGGGAAAAGCATGTCATGAATTGCATAGAGCATTTTGCAAATGCATTCCAGCCGGAGGATATTGTTTTAGGTGGAGGGAATTCCAAGCTCCTAACTCAGATTCCTGAAGGATGCCGATTAGGCACTAACCAAAATGCGTTTAAAGGTGGATTTCGGCTTTGGGAAGAAGATTTTAAGTTTTAATGTGGGCTCATTTCGATTATACACCCTCCTTTTATTAGCTAGCTTTAGCAGTTTTCTATTGCCCGAAAATTGTGTTGCACAAGTTGTTAATCCAATTCAGTTTACTAGACAAGACAGTCTTCGCGGGGCTATTACCCCTCAGCGAGCCTGGTGGGATTTACAGCATTATCACCTCCAGGTCAAAGTGGATCCAGATCAAAAATTCATTTCAGGAATCAATACCATGACTTATAAAGTCTCTGGAAGTCAGCAGCTACTTCAGATTGATTTACAAGCTCCTATGGTTTTGGATAAAGTGATTCAAAATCAAGTTGAGTTGAATTATGAACAAGATGGTTCAGCCTATCTTATAGAATTGAAAGACTTACAATCTATCGGCTCCACTTATTCAATCGAGTTACATTTTTCAGGAAAACCTGTGATAGCAATTCGCCCACCTTGGGATGGCGGATTGACTTGGACTCAAGATTCAAACGGTTTACCATTTATCGCCAATTCAAACCAAGGGATCGGTTCTAGTATTTGGTGGCCTAATCGAGATCATCCTGCTGATGAACCCGATAAAGGAGTCTTGATCTCTGTAGAAGTTCCGGAAAACCTGATGAATGTCTCCAATGGAAGGCTCATCAAGACCGATCATAATAAGAAAGCAAAAACCAAAACCTACCACTGGGAAGTCAAAAATCCCATAAATAACTACGGTATCAATATTAATATTGGTGATTACCTGCACTTTGGAGAAAAGTATCCAGGTGAAAAGGGTCCGCTAGACATGGACTACTATGTGCTTCGGGACAATCTCGAAAAAGCTAAAGTTCAATTCAAAGATGCTACCCGAATGATGGAAGCCTTCGAGCATTGGTTTGGTCCCTATCCCTTCTATGAAGATGGATTCAAATTGGTTGAAGCGCCTTATCTTGGGATGGAACATCAGAGTTCGGTTACCTATGGAAATGGCTTTGCAAATGGCTATCGAGGAACTGATCTAAGTGATACAGGATGGGGAATGAAGTTCGACTTTATCATTATTCATGAAGCCGGTCATGAGTGGTTTGCAAATAATATCACGAATAAGGATGTCGCGGATATGTGGGTTCACGAAGGTTTCACTGCTTATTCTGAAAATCTTTTTCTTGATTATTTCTATGGAACAAAGGCCAGCAATGCCTATGTAATTGGAACCAGAAAGCGAATTGCAAATGATAAACCGATCATCGGAACCTACGGAGTTAATAAAAATGGCTCTTCCGACATGTATTATAAGGGGGCTAATCTGCTCCATACCATACGACAGATCATCAATAATGATGAGCAATGGCGATCGATCTTAAGAGGTTTGAATTCAGAATTTTATCATCAGACAGTCACTACCAAACAAATCGAAAACTACATCAGTCAACGAGCCAAAATCGATTTAACCCCAGTTTTTGACCAATACTTAAGAGATATAAGAATTCCAATTTTGAGCGTAGTAAAAAGAGCTAACACGATGAGTTATCGCTGGGAAAATACCATTACGAGTTTTGATATGCCTGTTCGGGTTTATTTGGATGGAAATGAAGTGTGGCTAAACCCTTCGACCAAATGGCAAGAAATGGAGATTTCAAATAGAACTACTTCCATCGAAGTTGATCAGAATTTCTATGTTGGGAGTATGACTGTGAATCAATAAGTTTTTACTAATTCTGCTTATAAAGCGTAATTTTACCTTTTCAAGAACCAATTCCACTAGAATTGCTGTTCTGATCCCAACTGTAACCTAATGGACCTTGAATCCATTACTTATTACAAGCCATGAAAACAAAGAAAAGAGTTATCGTCGGCCTTTCAGGCGGCGTTGACAGTTCAGTAGCCGCTCACCTACTCCTCGAGCAAGGCTATGAAGTCATCGGGATGTTTATGAAAAACTGGCACGATGAATCCGTCACCATTTCCAATGATTGTCCCTGGATAGAAGATTCTACCGATGCGATGTTAGTCGCAGAGAAATTAGGAATCCCTTTCCAAGCAATTGACCTCAGTGTAGAATACAAGGATCGCATCGTCGATTACATGTTTGCTGAGTACAAAGCTGGACGAACTCCCAATCCTGACATCCTTTGCAATCGGGAAATCAAGTTTGATATTTTCCTAAAAGCTGCAGAAAAGCTCAAAGCGGATTTTGTAGCTACAGGTCATTATTGCCAAAAAAGTGAAGTGGAAATGGACGGTCAGAAAGTTTACCAATTGCTTGCTGGCGCAGACCCCAATAAGGATCAAAGCTATTTTCTTTGCCAACTTAACCAAAGTCAATTGGCAAAGGCACTCTTCCCAATCGGTCATTTGCAAAAGCCCGAAGTGCGTCGGATTGCAAAAGAGCTTGATCTGATTACCGCAGAAAAAAAAGACAGTCAGGGACTTTGCTTTATCGGAAAAGTCCGCCTTCCGGAATTTCTTCAGCAGCAATTGAAACCTAAAAAAGGAAATATCATAGTAATTCCCGAAGACTTAAAAATCTATCAGCGTGCTCAGATTCCAGCAGGAATTGAGCCTGAACTCTATGATGATGCCCTTTTAAACGATTTAGCTCTTCCAATTCATTACTCTCCGAACGAAGGTAAAGTTCTGGCTGAGCATAATGGAGCGCATTATTTCACCGTAGGTCAGCGAAAAGGATTGCATGTTGGAGGTACTGGAAAACCTCTTTTCGTCATAGCTACAGACACTCAG
>CAWUWQ010000311.1:0-5329 GCA_963926065.1 uncultured Algoriphagus sp. | reverse complement strand
AGTAGTTGACACCTACTTTCCCTTCTTGGGTTCTGGAGAGTAGTTGAATTTTCCCATCGGGATGAAAAAGAACTGTGGGCTGAATGGCATTAAAGCTTCCATTTGCAATTTCGATTTTCTGCCAATTTTCAAGGTTCGCATCACTTTTTTCGACGTGAATGGTCCAGTCCTTATCAGTTTCAAAACTGGAAGGATGGAGAATTTCACCATTTGGAAGGAATACTGATTTATTCTTAATCGGACCCAAAAATCCTTCTTCCAATTTCACTTCTGAGGACCAGGTTTTTCCTTGATCAGAAGATGTTTTATAAGCGCCCCACCATTCTCGAGGACTTGGGCCAACTTTGTAGAATAGTGTGAGTTGGTTCGGTTTATTCTGGAATAAGACCGGGTTCCAAGTGGGATAGCGTAATTTCTCATCCACTACTCCATCTGCTACCATTATTGGTGTAGCCCATTTGCCATTAGCAAGTCGAGCCGTGTAGATGCTTACATCGGGATTTCTTTCTCGGGTTCCGCCAAACCAAGCTGCCAAAATCCCATCATTAGTTTCCACCAAAGTGGAGGCGTGGCATTCGGGAAAAGGGGCAGATTCGTAGACGAATTCCGAGCGGAGGATTTTGACTTCAACGACCTTTTCTGATTGGAAGAAAGCACCGATATAAAATAATAGAAGGATAAGAATAGATTTCATTAAACTGGGATTTTGGGTTAGTTAGGATAGATTTCGCTCAAAACTGGTCTGTGCTGACCTGTTTTATTAAAGATTTTTCTTCACAAACTCCAGAAAAATCTCCCAATCCGTCCAGGTTAAATCGTGCTTTCCTTCACGGATATGGTAGCCCACTGATTCTTGATGAGTGGGGGGTTGGATGGATTCAAATTCATCTGGGAATTGGATCTCTTTCCCATAGATCTGGTTGTAAATGCGACTTCCGAGTTTTAATCCTAAAAATTCACCTTTGGGATCAGCCCACTGATCTCCTTTGGCGCTGGAATAATAGATGGCTCGCGGTGCAATCAAACCTGGAAGCATGTGCTGATCGATAGGTAGAGATTCCTCTTTCCCATTGTATTTTCTGAAATTATCTGCAAACCAATACGGAAATCTGGTATTGATGGCTTCGACTGTTTCTCCATACTTCCTTCTGGAAATTGCTGCACCGCCGCATCCTGATTCATTGGCATAAGTGATCGACCATCGTGGGTCATTGGCGGAAGCCCAAAGAGAAGCCTTACCGGTACGAGAATGGCCGACAAGGACGGATTTTTCATTGTCGATTTTTGGATGTTGCTCAAAATAATCCATCGCGCGCATCGCTCCCCAAGCCCAAGCACCGTAAGCTTTCATGCCGTTGGGCATTCCGATTTGCTCAGGATAAAGCGTATTAATAATTCCATTTTGATAGGAGTCTGCAAGATCCGGAGCGACAGTTTCTACATGAAAGGAAGCTGTAGCAAAACCACGCTTGATCAATTCAAGTACTGGCCAAAATGCTTCATCCGCTAACTTTCCATCTGGATAAGCGGGTAAGTAATTAATGAGCAAAATGATAGGAGTAGGAGTTCTTTTATCTTTTGGAAGGAAAAGATTGATTCTCATAGTATGGGATTTCCCATTTCTCGAAACAATAATATTCACTTCTTCAAGCTCAGCTAAATCCGGAAATGGATTTATTTTTTCGGAAACCAATTCAAAAGAAATCTCATCAAAATCTTTGGGTAGAATGCCATAGACTTCGCTCTCAAATAAGTTGAAAATCTCCGGTTTCCTGATTTTTTCCCAATCTTCCTTATTCTCGATTAACACACCCTTTTCGCTTACAAAAGGATCTGGAAGTATCAAAGCAGGCACTTTGCTTTCGTTGTAATTTGCCTCATTTTGAGCTAGTACAGTCATTGGGATTTGAACAAATAAGAAGACGATTGAAAATGAAATAAGTGATTTCATCTGTTTATAATTTGATTTTTAAAGGTCATCCCAAAAGCTATCGGGAGGAATCTCAAAAGGGTGATAATCATCCCTGTTTGTGACTTTTTAGTAAATCTCGATTTCATATGAATTAATTATGAGCTGCTGTAATCACTTCCTTTGCTTCATAAGCTGGAAAAGGATAGGTCCTCGGCATCACTTCTACACCACTTGTGATTTTTAAAGGTGTTTTTCCTGCGAAAGTCACTTCGATAAAATAGCCTTTAAATCCTTTCTCAGGACTTTCTAAAGCTAATTCGTAAGTCCCTGATTCATTGATTTTAACTTCGGAGGATTTCCAGTTTGGACCAAATTCATCGACTCGGAAATCTCTGGTATTTTGATTTTCTGCGGTCCAAGTTTTCACGGAAATAGGTTTGTCGACCGGATCTAAAGTCAAGATTATTTTATCATCAGTTACTTTCCACTCGTATTGAGGCCGAGGGGTTTGATTCAAAACTGAGGCATAAAAGGAAATCATATTGGGTATTGCATCAGACTCAGAAAGATCATGTCCAAAATTCGGGATGTATTGCATGTGCTTTTCGCCTATCAATTCATTCCAGTAAAACTCCCAGCTATCTGGCTGAAAGAATTGATCGCCGGCAGCATTAATCAGGAGTTTTGGCATGTCATAGTTTGCTTTGAAGGAATAAGGCTCTGTAAGTTCAAGTAATCTATCAAACTCAGGAGTACCCATCCAGTCCATGATGCCTTCCCGAACATAATCATCCACTGCCGGAGCCCAAAAACCGTAATTTTTCCAGTGATGATCAAAAGAAGCTTCCAGATTTAGCATGTCAATTACAACCGGAATGATTGCCACCACACGATTATCAGTTGCAGCAGTGGTCCAAGTGGTCCATCCTCGCTTGGAAGCTCCACCCACGACAAAGGAGTTGATGGTTTTTTGATAATGTTTTTCTACAACATCCGTCACGGCATCCATTCCAAGTTTGACCGCTTTGGTCATCGGGAATCTTGCCAGCCAGATCGCATCTTCATCTTTGGCGCCACCTTCTAGGAATTTCCTCCAACCATAGGTAATTATTGCATCTTCATATCGCTCTCCAAAACTGTCATTTGCAAAAGTCAAGGGTTGGAATGGGGTATTATGAATCTCTGCTACAATGGAATTGGTCTGCATCGCTGCCGCCAAAATCAAGCCGTTTGGCTTTTCAGGCATTTTGGAATCTGTGCTACCTCCTCCGATCCACATCAAACTGGTGTCAAATGGACTGTCCTTGGGTACAACAATCGATACCCAATGCCACCATTCTGTTTTGTCCACCAAATCCGGGGTCAACCAGTTTTGTGAAACCATTCGTAGGACGTGAAAGTCGTATTCTTCTCCGGGAACGGAATGAACGATTTCATAGGAAAAGTCTGGACTAGCTCCGTTGACATAATCTTTAAGGAGGTTTTCGGCTTTTGGGGCTAGGGTTTCTTCAGTTTTCTTTTCCGCTGAAGCGCAGGCAAAAACTATCCAGGCAAAAATAAATACTGTTCCAATCGAAGTGATTTTTCTCATAGCTAGGGGTTAAAAGGGTAATCTTTTAAAAGATAGGGATTTAGCCTTTGGGTGCCAAGTCCATTTTGATGAGAATGTTGAAAAATGATTTTATTATAGGAAAGCAGAAGCATAAATGGAATTGAAAATCCTTTATCATAGTTTAGTGAAGATTAAACTCAAGCCAAACCCATGGAAATAGGAATAGATAGCTTTGCTGCCGCAGCTCCAGCTGGATCGGATAGTCAGACTGAAAACCGTAGGAAATCTTTGACCGAACTCATTGATCGCATTGTCTATGCAGATGAAATGGGTTTGGATGTCTTTGGAATTGGTGAGCATCACCGAAAAGAGTTTCTGGACTCGGCCAATACGATTATTTTGGCAGCTGCAGCTGCTCGAACTTCTCGAATCAAACTCACTTCTGCTGTGACAGTACTGAGTGCTGCCGATCCAGTTCGGGTCTTTCAGGAGTTTGCGACCATAGATTTGATTTCAAATGGTCGAGCAGAAATCGTTGCCGGAAGAGGTTCATTTACGGAAGCCTTTCCACTTTTTGGCTTGAGATTGAATGATTATGATGCCCTTTTTTCCGAAAAACTGGAATTGCTACTGAAGATCCGAGATGAGGAAATCGTCAATTGGAAAGGTCAATTCCGTGCGCCATTAAATCAGCAAGCCATCTATCCAAGACCTTTGCAAGAATCGCTTCCAATTTGGCAGGGAGTGGGAGGGACGCCTTCCTCTTTTGTGCGGGCGGGGATGCTTGGTTTACCCTTGATGGTGGCTGTGATTGGTGGAGAGACGCATAGATTCCGGCCTTTGGTTGATCTGTATCGTCAGGCTGGAGCCAAAGCTGGACATGCGCCAGAGAAATTGAAAGTGGGCTTGCATTCCTTGGGATATGTATCGGAATCCACCGAAAAAGCAGTGGAGGAGTACTATCCAGGCTATGCTGAGACTTTTACCAAGATAGGAAAAGAGCGGGGTTGGCCTCCTGTCACAAGAAATCACTTTAATGCACAAGTTGGAAAGTTAGGAGCCTTGGTTGTAGGAAGTCCAGCCGAAGTTGCGGAGAAAATACATCGTCACAGCGAGGCACTAGGGGGAATTGACCGATTTAGCTTTCAAATGGATAACGCGAATCTGAGTCATGCTCAATTGAAAAATGCGATTGAATTGATTGGGAAAGAAGTGATCCCTCAAGTCAGAAAGCAAAAGTGAGAAGCTGAAAAAGGGATTTAACTTCTGCCATGGTTTGTGTCTTTTCAAACCATCAATTTATCCGTGAGTGAAGATACTCATGGGGGCGAAGTGAGGTTATCTGCACAAGTCTTTTTTTATGAGTAATGCGAGTGAGGCTACACATTTGTGCAGGGACTAAACCAGAAGCTTACTTGGCAATTAGATTAAGTTTGATGGAAAGTGTTGATTTCCATTCCATCCAAATAAACATCCCCAGAGAAATTAGCGCTAAATTCTTAACGATGTATTGTCCTACCAAAGTAGGAGTGAACCAGGCTTGCTAGGTAGCATCAGGTAAAATTAAGACAGGTAAGAATGTGGTGACCATATGAAAAATCAACAAGTAAAAAGCGTATTTCGTGAACTTGGTGAAAAGCCAAATTGCTCCTATGAAACATTCAAAAAGCCCAAATCCCAAGTAGAATATTTTGAAGTCTATCAAACTGCCAAATGTCTCCACATAGAGATTTTGGACCAAAGTTTCCGCAGGGGAGATTCCTATAACTTTCAAAAACCCAAACCAGAAATAGATAATAAATAAAGAGATTCGGCCAAATTGAGTAGTGTTTTTCATGGGTGATTGTTTAGGGTGCCGAAACCTA
>CAWUWQ010000310.1:0-5106 GCA_963926065.1 uncultured Algoriphagus sp. | reverse complement strand
TCTCAGAGCTCCTTTACTGCTTTTGCCATGCAAACTTGAAAAAGAAGCTCAAAACTGGACTCTTGTTCCCACAGATACTTGGCAATTGAATTCAGCTTTAATATTGGCGTATTCACATGGGTATCAAGTTAAATTTGATTCTGAAACCCTGCAGGAACAGTTTCAAGAACTACCATCTGATCCGATTGAATTCCGCATCGGTCTTGCAAGATTGTTGGAAGCTAATTTTCCATTTCAACTCAGTTCCACACTTTTTGAGGATCGGATTACTTCTTTTCCCAACTCTCACATTTCAGTTGATAGTAGCAAGTTTCAAGACGGAAAGGTTGCACTCAAAACCTATGCACTGCTAGGCCAATTTGCTCAAAAGGGTAATTTTCTATTTCGGGATTATGAGGATTTACAGACTCAGGATGAGTCAGATTCTTTGGAAACGCTATTTGTAAATCATTTTCATCAAGAAAAGGGCCCAGTACCAAGAGAGGATCAGCTTTTTTCGGTTTTTCCTTTTGATGCGACTCAGGAAAATGTATTGCTGAAAGTGAGGCAAGGAAAAAGCCTAGTGGTCCAAGGACCTCCAGGGACTGGGAAATCACAATTGATCGCTAATCTAGTTTCGGACTATACCGCTCGAGGGAAAAAAGTGCTGGTCGTATCTCAGAAAAGAGCTGCTTTGGATGTAGTTTTTGAACGAATGGCAAATGCCGGTTTCGGAGAATTTCTGGGTTTGATTCATGATTTTAGAGCTGATCAAAAACCGCTTTTCCAAAAGATAAAGAGTCAGATCGAGTCTATTGAAAGCTATCAAGAAGAAAATCGTGGATTGGATTCCATGCAATTGGAGCGGGATATTTCGATTCTTTCTAAAACTATTTCAAGGCTATCGGAGAAGTTTGAGCAGTTGCGAACCTTATTTTTTGAATCAGAGTCAGCAGGAATCCCAATCAAAGCAATGTATTTGAATGTTGGAGGGTTTCGGGAGACTACGATCAATTCGAAATCGGAATTATTGAGCTTGAACTTTGAGGAAGCCAGGGAATTTGAAAAGGAGTTTAAACTATTTAAGAGCTACCAAGAGCGATTTAAAGATTCATTTTGGGTAGAACGAATCTCATTTTCAGGCCTTGGACCAGGGCATTATTCTCAGATTTCTGAATTGATCCAAACTTTGGAAAACTATAAAATTCCAGCCTATGCTGCTAGCTGGAACTTAGAATCTCTTCGCAAATTTCAGTTAGAAATCATTCATGGAGGTTCCTTCTTAGAAAAAACCAATTCGCTAAAATCAAGCCTGAATGAGCTGCATAATGGAAGTTTTGTAATCCGAATGGCTATTTTTCCAGAGGAAAGAAAGAAAGCGCTGGTACTTCAAAATTGGATAAAAAAATCCCTTCCAAAACTTCAAGAGTCACAGTTTTCTATTCCTATGAATCAGGAACTGCTCAGTGAGGAATTTGAATCACTCTCAATCATTCAATCTTCATGGTTTGGGAAAATCACTTTGGGGCTTAAGAAAAGCCGGTTTCCAAACTTGGTTTCCTGGCTTGAAGAGAATGGATTGGTCTTTAATTCAACGAATTTAGAATCTTCCAAAACCTCCTTCGATCTGTTTCAAGTTTTGGAGACCGAATTACTTTCGCTTTCAAAGCCTGAAGGGATGACTGTTTCTTTGGGTCTGCTGGATCAGCTTTCTACGTTTATTTCAGATTCTGAAACTTGGGTTACGCAATGGACCAAGGTTCCTAATCTTGATTCACTTTGCGATTGGAAAACCAAATCAGAGAATAGGTTAGAATTTCTAGAGGAATTAGATTCTTTCTACAGATTTCTAATTGAATTTGAATCCGAAGTTCAGAGTTGGAAGATTTACTTGACCTCATCTCAAATTCGGGCATTGCTTTTTGAAAAGGAAAAAGTCAGCAATCCCAATTTGCTTCAAACCTTTTCAGAATTAGTGGCCTTTGATCAATTCCTTGAAAAATGGGATCCGCAGCGAATTAAACTTGCTAAAAAGATTCTGCAGGATGATTCGAGCCGTTCTTTGGAAGGTAATCTCAGCGTTTTTTGGAATTCATGGTATCTAACTTGGATTGGAGAATTGGAGCGGAGAAATCCGGTTTTGGCAGAAGCCGGAAGTCTGAAATTGAAGCAAGAGATGGTAGAATTAAAGGATGCTATTTTGGAAAAGCGTAAGATTTCCAAATTCATGACCTTGCTTCGTCTTCGTGAACGAATGACGGAATCGTTAGAATTGAATCGTCTCGGCAATCGACTTACCTATCGAGAGCTTCTGCATCAGGTCAGTAAAAAGCGTCAAAAATGGCCAATTCGAAAGCTAGTAGAGGAATTTGAGTCTGAGATTTTCCGATTGATTCCTTGTTGGTTGGCCAGTCCTGAGAGTGTTTCAGCGTTGTTTCCAATGATTCAATCTTTTGATTTGGTAATTTTTGACGAGGCTTCACAATGTCCCGTGGAGCGGGGATTGCCAGCGATGCTTCGAGGTAAACAGGTGGTTGTGGCGGGGGACTCAAAGCAATTGCAGCCTTCAGATTTTTATCAGGTGAAATGGGAATCCGAAGAGGAGGGCATCGAGTACGAAGCCGAATCACTTTTAGAATTAGCCGGTAATTTCTTCGAGAAAGCTATCCTTACTGGGCATTACCGATCAGCTGATTCAGATTTAATTCATTTTTCTAATCGAAATTTTTACGAAGGGAAACTGGAAGTTTTGCCTGACTTGGCTACTGTTTTGGCAGGAAAATCTCCTTTCAGCTGGGAGAAAATCGAAGGCATCTGGGAAAATCAGATGAACAAATCCGAAGCGGATGCAGTAGTCGAAAAAGTGAAAGAAATTCAATCAGCTTCGCCGGAAGATACTATAGGGATCGTTACTGGCAATTATTTTCAGATGGAACTGATTCGAGAAAAACTTTGGAAAGCTGGAATTCAACATGCCGACATTAAAGTTAGAAATATCGAAAATGTGCAAGGAGACGAATTTGATCAGGTGATTTTGTCTTTGGGATACGCTTCGAATCGTGAAGGGAAGCTGATTACCAATTTTGGCTTGCTAGGTAAATCTGGATCAGAGAACAGACTGAATGTTGCAATTACCCGTGCACGAAAGCGGATGCATGTGATTAGTAGCATTGCTCCAGAAGATTTTCGTCCCGGCCAACTCAAGAATCCGGGTTTAGCTCTTCTTCGGGAGTTTTTACTTTTTGTGCAAAAACAATCAAAAAACCCATCGCTGGAGGTGATGGAGGTTTCCAGCTCAGGCTATGAAATTGACTGGAGTTTAAAGCGACATCTTATGAATAGGAGCTCCAGTTTTACGGATAAGGTACCTTCAACAGTGATGGATCTTTTGAAAAGTGACGCTGGGAATACTAGTGCTATTTTAACTGATGATCAGCGGTTTTTTAATTCGCTTACGGCAAAAGCTGCGATGGCCTATCATCCAATTTTACTTGAAGCGAAAGGCTGGAAATGGGAGTGGAAATGGAGCAGAGAGGAAATTATGAAGACAGGGTCGAAGTAGGCGGTTTTTAGAGGGGCTGAGGGCAATTTTTAGTCTGCAGAAAGCAGTGGTCGAAGTGGCAACCTGAGCGGTTCTAAAGTAATGATTTACGCTTTCATTGGAAATTTTAAATATATTACTGATTATTTGGTAATCATTGAATGATTTGTCACTCATTAAAATAATTTTATTGATTTAACGTATGATTAATCATTCATAAAATAAATAATTAATAGTATGAAATATCATTCATTAAGACGTATATTTGAGTTTAATGAATGATATTTCAGTCATGGATTACAATCAATTAAGTGATATGGCGATCCTTCAGCGAATAGGAGCTTTTGTAAAGCACCATCGTATGGATCAAAATAAGTCTCAAGATCAGCTGGCTACCGCTGCGGGGATTAGCCGCTCCACACTGAGTTTGTTAGAGCGTGGCGAAAAGGTGAATCTGATCACTTTGATTCAGGTACTTCGGGTGCTGGATCAGTTGGCTTGGCTAGCTGATTTTGAAGTGACCAAGACTATCAGCCCGATCGAATACATTAAGCTTCAAAAGAAATACGAGCGTCAGCGGATTCGTAATTCCCATGATATTGCAGCTGATAATCCTCCATCCGAATGGTAGATGTAGCAGAAATCTGGATTTGGGATCAACTGGCTGGGGTGGTGCTTTGGGATGATACGGAGCAGCTTGGGAGCTTTGAGTTTGATCCCAATTTTCTCCAATCAGGATTAGATATTTCACCTATTAAAATGCCTCTCAGGCAGGGAAAGCGTATTTATTCTTTTCCTGAATTGCGACCATCCCGTGGAGATGTATTTGATACCTTCAGGGGTTTGCCGGGTTTGCTTGCGGATATGCTTCCTGATAAATATGGGAATCAACTCATCAATACTTGGCTGATCCAAAACGGTCGGCAGGCGGATAGCTTAAATCCTGTGGAGCAGCTTTGCTTTATTGGGAAGCGAGGTGTAGGCGCGTTGGAGATTAGACCTTCACTTCGTCAGGATTCGGGAAAAGCTACTCATCTGGAAATCGATAGTCTGGTCCATATTGCAGGGAAAATTCTTAATTCACGTGCTGATTTTCAAGCTGATTTGAGCAGTGAAGAACAGTCTGCCCTATCCGATATTCTCAAAATAGGTACTTCTGCCGGTGGAGCTCGAGCTAAAGCGGTGATTGCTTTTAATCCCAAATCAGGCGAGGTGAAAAGTGGTCAGGTGAAAGCTCCGGCAGGTTTTTCCTATTGGATTATCAAATTTGACGGGGTGCATGATTCGCAGTTTGGAGCCTCCGCGGGCTATGGACGCGTGGAGATGGCTTATTATCTAATGGCCAAAGCTGCCGGAATTCGGATGAGTGAATGTCGCTTACTGGAGGAAAATGGCCGTGCCCACTTTATGACTAAGCGGTTTGATCGGCTGGATACTGGTCAAAAGATCCATATGCAGAGTCTGTGTGGAATCCGGCATTTCGATTTCAATCAAGTAGGGTTTTACAGTTATGAGCAGATTTTTGAGACGATGCGAATGCTACGCTTACCCTATCCAGAGGCTGAGCAATTATTCCTTCGAATGGT
>CAWUWQ010000309.1:0-16971 GCA_963926065.1 uncultured Algoriphagus sp. | reverse complement strand
TCTATATCTCAGTGGTATCCAAAACTGGCTAACTATGATGAGCAAGGCTGGCATTCCAATCCTTACATCGGTCGTGAGTTTTATGGGATATGGGGAGATTTTGATGTGAAAATCACGTTGGACAAAACCTACGTGATAGGTGGAACCGGTTACTTACAAAACCCAAATGAAATTGGTCATGGTTATGAGGACGAAGGGGTAAAGGTTCCTGCTGTAAAAGGGAATACCTTGACTTGGCACTTCAAAGCACCGATGGTCCATGATTTTATGTGGGCTGCAGATCCTAACTATCAGCATGATAAAGTGCTAATGGAAAATGGAATCACAGTTCACCATTTCTTCATTCCCGGAGAAAAAACTTCGGAGAGTTGGGCGAAATTGAAAGAATATACGCCAAAAGCAATTAACTACCTTTCTGAGCATTTTGGACAGTATCCATATAAGCAATTCTCGGTAGTGCAAGGCGGTGATGGAGGAATGGAATATGCTATGTCAACCTTGATTTCCGGGGAACGAAGCATTCGAAGTTTGGTTGGAGTAATGGTTCATGAACTAGCACACAGCTGGTTTCATGGGGTTTTGGCTACTAATGAGTCGCTTTATCCTTGGATGGATGAGGGATTTACAAGTTATGCTTCAAGTCTCGCTATGAGTGAGATTTATTCTCCATCGGCAAACCCTACAGCTGGTTCCTATGCTGGTTATATTAAGTTGGCTAAATCTGGATTAGAGGAGCCAATGAATACACATTCGGATCATTACAATACAAATTCTGCTTATAGTTCTGCTGCTTATTCAAAAGGAGCTACGTTCATCGCTCAAATGGGCTATGTGATTGGAGATGATGTGAGAGATCGAGCGATGTTGAGGTATTTCGATACTTGGAAGTTTAGACATCCAAATGTCAATGACTTAGTTCGAATTATGGAGAAAGAAAGTGGGATAGAGTTGGATTGGTACAAAGAATACTTTGTGAACTCGACCAAAACGATTGATTATGGAATCAAAGCGGTGAATCCTCAGGGAAATGATACTGAAATTGTTCTGGAGCGGATTGGATTAATGCCAATGCCTGTTGATTTGGTAATTACTTATAAAGATGGGAGCTCTGAGTTGATCTATTTGCCTTTAGTAATCATGAGAGGAGAGAAGCCGTTTGAAAAAGACATGCCTATGCGGTCTATGACTTCAGATTGGCCCTGGACAAACCTGACAAAAACCATAAAAATTAATCAAAAGAAAGATAATATTAAGTCTGTTGAAATAGATCCTTCTATGCGAATGGCTGATCTAGAGCGAAAAAACAACAAAATGGAATTCTAAATAGAAAAAAAGCATAAAAAAAGGTGACTGTTAAGTCACCTTTTTTATTCCAAGATCAACCTTCGTTTTTCTTGTCCTGAACTTCCTTACGGATGTCCTGAGCAATATTTTTAAGGTCTTGCATTCCTTTTCTAACTCGTGTTCCTGCGGCTTGGTTGCCTTTGTCGTAGAACTTAACGAAATCTTCCTCCATACCGAGGATCAAATCTCTAACTTCACTAAATTTGCTCATAGTTAAAGTGATTTTTTAGGTTGATGATAAGTTTATTTGAATCTAATATAGGTCAAATACTTGCTAGTTCAACCCTGAGGGCATTTTATTTACTTTTTTTTTTATTCGCCTACTGAAATGGCAAGTTCGGAGTTCTTATAAATCCCACTTGTCAACTTTTCTTTGATGGCGGCAAATGCTGAAATCGTTTCTCTCACATCTTCCAAAGTATGTACTGCAGTAGGGATCAAACGCAAGATAATCATGCCTTTAGGTATTACAGGATAAATTACTACAGAGCAGAAAATAGCATAATTTTCTCTCAGATCTTTCGTTAGCGCAGCTGCTTCTCCAATGGTTCCATTCAGTACAACTGGAGTCACTGGAGAATTTGATTTTCCTGTGCTAAAACCATTCTCATGCAGTCCTTTTCGAAGTGCAGCGACGATTTTCCACAAATTATCCTTCAATTCTGGTTGTGTTTTGAGTAACTCTAGACGTGTCAAAGCACCTTCTACCAAAAGCATTGGAAGAGACTTTGCGAAAATCTGAGAACGCATATTATATCTTAAATAAAGTATCAAATCTGGATCGCCTGCTACAAATGCACCGATACTTGCCATTGATTTAGCAAAAGTCGAGAAGTAGATGTCTACTTGATCTTGCACACCCTGCTCTTCGTCTGTACCCGCACCAGTTTTACCCATAGTTCCGAAACCGTGAGCATCATCGATTAAAAGTCTAAATTCAAATTTCTTCTTTAGCTCGACGATTTCTTTCAATTTGCCTTGATCTCCTGTCATTCCGAACACACCTTCGGTGATCAAAAGAATTCCACCGCCAGTTTCATTCGCCAGTTTGGTTGCACGTTCCAATTGTTTCTCGCAGCTCTCAATATCATTGTGAGGGAAAACATATCGCTTGCCCAAGTGCATACGAAGTGCATCGATGATACAGGCGTGACACTCTGAATCATAAACCACCACATCTTTTCGATCCAGCAATGAATCAATTACAGACATGATCCCTTGATAACCGTAATTTAATAAGTAAGCTTTTTTCTTGCCTACGAATGCAGCAAGTTCATCCTCTAACTTCTCATGAAGGCTAGTTTGTCCTGACATCATTCGAGCTCCCATAGGATATGCAGCTCCCCATTTCGCAGCAGCGTCCGCATCGGACTTTCGTACTTCTGGGTGATTGGCAAGGCCTAGATAATTATTCAAACTCCAAGTAAGAACATCTTTCCCTTGAAATTTCATTCTTGGGGCGATTTCACCTTCTAGTTTAGGAAATGAGAAGTAGCCATCTGCAAACTCAGAATGTTTGCCCAGCGGTCCCATATTCGTCTTCAATTTTGCAAATAAATCCAAAGCGTTTGATTTTAAGTGATAAGGGTACTTATGGTTAATTGAATTAACCTCACAAAAATAAAACTTAAATACCTCCAAAGCAAAAAAGCCTGTTCGTTTGACCATATTCTTTATAATCCTCGGATTTATTTCTTTATTTCGCCTAAAGACTTACAAAACCCAAAAACTTTAGTGTAAATGCCAGAAATAAAAAAACTGTTAGTCGCAAACCGGGGAGAGATAAGCCTTAGAATCATGCGCACTGCTCGTGAAATGGGAATTGCTACAGTAGCTGTATTCAGCGAAGCAGATCGGAATTCCCCACATGTGAAGTTTGCCGATGAAGCGATTTGCTTAGGGCCACCACCATCATCTGAGTCCTATTTATTAGGCGATAAAATTATTCAAGTTTCCAAAGACCTGGGAGTGGATGCAATTCATCCAGGGTATGGATTCTTGTCAGAAAATGAAAGCTTCGCAAAAGCAGTAGCCGATTCAGGACTAATTTTTGTAGGACCTTCTCCGGAAGCTATTCGAATCATGGGAAGTAAATTAGCTGCTAAGCAGGCAGTTGCCAAATATAATATTCCTTTAGTTCCAGGTACAGATGAGGCGATTTCTGATATTGGAGAAGCTAAAAGAAGAGCCTTGGAAATTGGCTATCCTATCTTAATCAAAGCGAGTGCAGGAGGAGGTGGAAAGGGAATGCGAATCGTGGAGAACGAAGCTGAATTTGAGGAACAAATGCAGCGAGCGGTCAGTGAGGCTATATCTGCCTTTGGTGATGGTGCAGTTTTTATTGAGAAATTCATCACCTCTCCTAGACATATTGAAATACAGGTACTAGGTGATCAGCATGGAAATGTGGTTCATCTTTTTGAGCGGGAATGCTCGATTCAACGTCGACATCAGAAAGTTATCGAAGAAGCTCCATCTGCTGTTGTTTCAGAAGAAATGAGAAAAGCCATGGGTGACGCTGCAGTCGGTGTTGCAAAAGCTTGTAATTATTATGGAGCAGGTACAGTGGAGTTTATTGTGGACGAGCAGTTGAATTTCTATTTCTTAGAAATGAATACCCGGTTGCAAGTGGAGCATCCAGTGACCGAAATGATCACCGGTAAAGATTTAGTCCGAGAACAATTGAAAATTGCTTCAGGTCAAGCACTTGATTTTGCCCAAGAAGATTTGAAAATCCACGGGCATGCTGTGGAAGTCAGAGTCTATGCGGAAGACCCTAAGAATAATTTTCTTCCTGACATCGGAACATTAGATACCTATCAGCGGCCACAAGGTCCTGGAATCAGAGTAGATGATGGATTTGAAGAAGGAATGACGATTCCTATTTATTATGATCCTATGATTGCCAAATTAATTACGCATGCAGCAGATCGCAATTCGGCGATTGATCGGATGATCCGTGCGATTGATGATTATAAGATTTCAGGAATTCAAACTACACTCGGTTTTTGCCGATTTGCTTTAAATCATAAAGCTTTTCGTAGTGGTAATTTTGACACAAAATTTGTTGAAAAATTCTTTACTCCTGTAGTTCTGGATTCCACTTTTGAGGAAAAGGAGTTGGAACTTCTTTCAGCTCTAGCAGTAGAGTTTTTTACAAATTCAGTGAAAAAGAAGACTTCGACGGAAAAAAGCGATTCAGTATCCGCTTGGAGAAAGAGATTAAATTAAAATGGCAGAAATTCTACCCATAAAAGGTTGGCGATACTCAGATTCTTTAGCCTCCCAAATCGAAAATCTAACTGCACCATTATTTGATGTGGTTTCTGCAAAGCAGCGGAAAATTCTCTATGAAAATCCTCTGAATAGCATTCATTTGTCTGTACCAAGAGGAGAGAATCCGTCCAAAGAAGCAGCGATTATACTTGCTAAGTGGAAAGCAGAGGGGGTGATAACTCAGGATGCGTTACCCGGAATTTACGTCTATTACCAATATTTCAGATTGTCAGGTGAGTACAAAGAGCGCTGTCGAAAAGGCTTTATTATTCAAGTCAAAGCCTATGATTGGGAAGAAAAAACAATACTCCGTCATGAAAACACAATAGTATCTGCAGTGAACGATCGAATTGATCTTTTGAAACATTCCGAAATCCAAGCTAGTCCAACCCATGGGTTATATGAAGATCCAGAAGAGCAATTGGAATCATATATGGATGCGGCGATCGAGTCACCACTTTATGAATTGGAGGATTATCAAGGAGTTCGAGAAGTGATCGCAGTGATTCATGACGCTGTGGTGATCAGTAAGTTTTTAAGTGTGCTAAAGGATAAACAAATCATCTTAGCAGATGGACACCATAGACTTGAAGGGGCCATCGAATATAGGAAAGTCATGAAGGACCAATTTCTGGATAATCAGTGGAAAGCCCATGACTATCATATGATGTATCTGACCAATACCTCGGGAAATCATTTGAAAATTCTCCCAACTCATCGGATTTTTTATGGTTTGGATATTTCTGAGCAAGAATTCTTGAAAAAATTAGAAGAATGGTTTGTAGTAAAGCCTTTTGGTGATTCTGAGGAACTTGGGATTTATGCTTTTAATAAGCCATGGTCTTTTGGATTAATGATCGGTGAAAAGGCCTTCTTGCTACAACTTTCCAAAGCAAATTTTGAAAAGTTCAATCAAGATCTCCCGTTTTCAGTCCGGAATCTTGACCTAGTAGTATTACATGAACTAGTGTTTACTCGAATATTGGGAATGGATTTAGAGAATCAGCGAAATTCCTCTCAATTGGTATATGAGCGCAATTTTCCTCGATGTATTCAAGAGGTAGAATCTGGAAAGGCTAGCTTTGCGATAATCACGCAGGAGATCGAGCTCAATCAAGTTATGGAAGTATGTAGCTCAGGACATGTCCTGCCTCAAAAGTCTACCTACTTTTATCCAAAAGCATTGGGCGGTTTAGTATTTGCAAGTATTAATCAAGAAGAATTTGAATTTAACTATCAAGCCTATGTTCGGTAACCTAGAAGGGAAAAAGCTTATTCTTGCCTCTAATTCACCTCGAAGACAGGAATTATTGAAAGGTTTAGAAGTGGAGTTTGAGATTCGTGTTAATGCTGTTGAAGAAAAAATTCCTAGTGATCTAAAAGCAGAATATGTAGCCGCCTATCTGTCAAAATTAAAGTCAGATGACTTTGGGGAACTTGAAGTTGATGAATTGCTCATCACTTCTGACACGGTAGTTATCGAAAATAATCACGTCCTAGGAAAGCCTGAAAATGAGCAAGAAGCTTTTGATATGCTGAAAAGTTTATCTGGTGATACGCATACTGTCATGACTGCTGTGACGATGAGAGATTCTTTTAAACAAATTACCCTGGAAGATGAGACGCTTGTCACTTTCCGGTTCTTAACTGAGGATGAGATTTGGCATTATATTCATAATTACAAACCTTTTGATAAAGCAGGTGCTTATGGAATTCAGGAGTGGATCGGATTTATGGGTGTCACTAGAATCGAAGGATCGTATTATAATGTGATGGGATTTCCACTTCACCTCATTTATGAGCAATTGAAAAAATGGTAATAAAAAAGCCTTTTCGATTATCGAAAAGGCTTTTTTACTTGAGAGAATTAATCTTAATCTTCTTTCTCTACCTTTATTTTTCCGGAAGCAATTTTGATTTTGTCTCCTTCTTTTAATTCCTTACTTACAATAAAATAAGGCCCTGAAATAATCTCATCACCCTCACTTAAGCCTTCCAAAACTTCAATATTCAAGAAGTCAGAAATTCCGGTTTTGATTGTTCTTAGTTTGGCAATTCCTCCATCATTTATAAATACAAGCTCTCTCGACCTAGTCGTTCCACCAGCAAGAGTGTCTAATTGGTCTTCTCGCGTAGTGACAGCTGAAAGTGGAACTGCCAACGCATTGTCTTTTGAAGTTGTAAGGATTTCTACAGAGGCTGTCATTCCGGGTCTGAATGGGTATTTCTTGCCCGAGTTGACTAAATCTTGATAAGAACTATTCAAGATTTTGATTTTGACTTTAAATTCAGTCACCGCATCAGAAGAGGCCTTAGTATTGGCAGTATTCGCAATGGAAGTAACCACACCTTTGAATTTCTTACCTGTGTAAGCATAGGCATCAACATCGATTAGCGTAGTATCTCCTAGACTCAGTCTTACGATATCATTTTCATTGACATCTACTCGAACTTCCATATTAGCAAGGTTGGCTATGGTTAGCATTTCTGTACCTGCCATCTGCTGCGTTCCTACTACTCGTTCTCCTTGCTCTACCAAAAGATTAGAAACGATTCCACTTACTGGAGAATATACATTAGTCAATCTAAGATTTTCAGCAGCTTCGTTTACAGTAGCTTGAGAACTTTTTACGACAAATTCAGAGGCAATCACATTTTGCTTCGCTGCTTCCAAATCTTTCTGAGCAATAATGAAAGTCGCCTGCGCAGACTCAAAATCTTGATCAGAAATCACTTTCTGTTCGTATAGGATCTTTTGACGATCAAAGTTCAAATTTGCCTGCGTATACTGCGCTTCAGATCGCTGCAATGATGCTCTCGATTGAGCCAAGTTGGCTTGCTGCTGATTGAAATTCGCCTTGGTTCTATCAAGCGCGGAGATAAAGTTGTCAGGTCGGATCTTCACTAGAAGTTTTCCCATTTCGACTGAATCGCCTTCAGCGACATTTAACTCGATGATTTCACCTGCTACATCTGGAGAGAGTTTTACTTCAACTTCTGGTTGAATTTCACCGGATGCACTTACTTTTTCTATGATTTGAGTTTTTGCTGCCTTCGCTACTTCAACCTCAACTTCTTTTACACCACCGACCCAGCCGGCTTTTCTTGCGATTACTGCAAAAATGATAAGAACTACTATTGCGCCTACCAGATAGTACAATAGCTTATTTGATTTTTTGTTGGCCATGGTTTAGTTAAGATTAATTGGGTTACCAAGATAGAAGTCAAGAACTTTCACTCGGAAAATGTAGGTGTATTTAGCGTTTAATAAATCTGCTTGAGTGTTGAAAAGGTTGTTTTGGGCAACTTGAAAATCTACTGAGTTGATCGCACCAGCGTTAAGCCGTTGTTGAGCTATCCGAAATGATTCTGCTGTTGCTTTTAACCTGATTAGGTTTGCTTGATAAGACTGTTCAGCGGCTATAGCACTAGTATAGGCTGTTTCGATATCTTGTCTCAACGTATTTTTCGCCTCTGTTTCGGCTACTTCACTAATTTGCTGCTGAACCCTCGCACGTTGCACAGCTGCTTTGTTGTTAAACTGAGAAAAAATAGGAATGCTAAGATTGAGATTCATTGATTGAGATAAATTGTTTTCAATCTGAGTACCAAAACCTGGTCTTTCTGTGCCAAAAACCCTGTCCACATAATTACTAAAAAGGTTAGCTCCTAATCCTAATGTTGGGAGATAAGCTCCTTTAGCTACTTTTACACCATATCCAGAACTTTCTACATTTGCCTGTGCAAGTTTGATCTCAGGCATAATTTCCACAGCGGTATTAAAAATAGCCACAGGGGTTTCAGTTGCCATAAGATGGTCATTAATGACAAATTCTGGCTCCACAACCTGAAAATCATCTGTGAAAGGAATTTGCATCGCTTGCGAAAGGTTAAGCTTTGATATTCTAAGATTATTCCGAGAATTAATAACTTCCAACTCATTGGTTGCAGTTTGGGCTTGAAGATCATATTGATCTGCAAGAGGAAGTGAACCAGCTGCCACAAGCTTGCTAGTTCGATCCAATTGCTCCTTGGAGGTCGCTAATTGATTCTCCGCAATATTCACTTGCTCTCTATTAAAAACTACATTGACGAAAAGGTTGATGATATTCAATGTGATATCATTTCTAGTCACTTCAATATTATAGAGACCTGCTTCCAAATTGGCCTTACTTTGGTTTACATTGTTGTTAACTCTGTTTCCTGCAAACAGTGTTACATTCGAATTAGCAGAAAGGTTGATGTTACCGATCCTCGCTGTTTCAAACAAGTTGGTTACTGGGTTAATTGATCTGCCCCATCGGAAACCAGAGCTGGCTCCTGTAGATAAAGTAGGTAATCTAGCTCCTCTATTTTGCATTAAAGTAGCTTCGTTGCTGAGTTGGTTAAGTTCACTTCGCTTTAAGGTCAAATTGTTTTCCAAGGCTATGTTCACCGCAGTCTGCAAGTCGTAGGGACCAGAAGGAATATCTTGAGCAATCGAAGGAAAAGCAAAAACGGCTAAAATAAGTGCGCTCCAAAAGTGTTTTTTCATGTGTGCTATTAAAGATCTATATCTGGTATGTAAATTATCTCTTTGATCCAGGCTATTGAATTCATGTATTCTAGTGTAATTTTTTGAATTCCTGAATCCATTTCTATCACGTGACAAGCCTGATCATTTTTTCCTTTTCTAGATACAGACATGGTCGCAATATTTGCGTTTTCTTGTGCGATAATGCTGGCAATAAAGGCAATGGCTCCAGAAACATCATTTGCTTTTATGATTAAGCTGTGATTTTGTGCTGAAAAATTGGCGGTAAACCCGTCCACTTCCGCAATATTTATTAGTCCACCTCCTAAACTTTCCCCGATTACTTCAATTGATTTCTCGCCTTTCTTCAGATTCAGTTTGATGGTATTTGGATGATGAATTGAAGAGTTACCGATCGATTTGAATTTGTAGATAAGCCCTTTTTCTTTGGCTATGTCTAAGGCAGTTTTGATTAGGGGATCATCTGTTTTAAAATCCATTAAACCACCTATGATAGCTCGATCACTTCCGTGTCCTTCATAAGTTCTCGCAAATGAATTATAGAAAGTAACGATTGCTTCGTCTGGTATACCGCCCAATATTCTGACCGCTGCTCGAGCAATCCTGACAACACCCGCCGTGTGTGATGAGGAAGGCCCAATCATGATTGGGCCGATCATATCAAAAACGCTACTTTTGTTTGCCATAAAGAATTTTAGATTCAATTTTAATGCTAAGGTAAAGTGATGACTAGGAATTTCTAGTAAAATTCTAATTAAATCCCCCTATTTCTATATTAATGGTGCTCAAAAAATATCTTTTTATTGTATTCCTTCTGATCAATCAATTAAAATGCCCGATAATGAACACTTATACGAACGATTTCGACACAATCCTCTGAAGTGATAACTAGCTAATTCCAAAATGTAAAGGTCAATCAACAGAAATGCTTTAAGGATTTCAATGATTAATTTGAGTTTTGGATATCATGTCTTTTTGAATCAGAATTTTTAGACTTTTGAGCTATTTCTCTATCGTTCAAGTAATATGTTTCGCTTTATAATAGCACCCATTACATTTTTAAATCACGAAAGCTTATCGATTCCCATGTCTAAAGTTTTTTTAATGCGTGGTAATCAACTTAAATATTTCGTTGATTTGGATATTAATTAATTTAAATTTCCTCTTGAGCCCATCAAAACTTGTGGATCTTCTCGTTATCAATCGATTTGGGAATTTTTGGAGCGCTCCATTCGAAAAAGTAAAAATTTTATTGTGCAGACGTTTGCGGATTATCTTATATTTAACGGTTTGCACCATGAATTTTAGTCCAGTACCATAAGAATACCCCTTAAACCCAACACCTCATGCTATTAGAACCTTTAGATTTAGCCATCTTTGTAGGCTATTGTTTACTCATTATTGGAATGGGACTTTTCGTCTCTCGAGAAAAAAAAGGACATGTCAAAAACTCCTCAGATTATTTCCTAGCATCTAAAGCATTGCCCTGGTGGGCTGTAGGAGCTTCGCTGATCGCCTCTAATATTTCTGCTGAGCAGTTTATTGGAATGTCAGGTTCGGGTTTTGCACTTGGATTAGCGATATCCACCTATGAATGGATGGCTGCCGCAACACTTTTGGTAGTAGCTATTTTTTTCCTGCCTATCTACATGAAAAAAGGGATTTATACGATGCCAGGTTTTTTGCTTGATAGATACGACTCAAGAGTTAGGACTACGATGGCCATTTTCTGGTTGCTTTTATATGTGTTTGTAAATTTGACCTCTGTACTATATTTGGGAGCGCTTAGTTTGAATACCATTCTCAATGTGCCTTTGGTATACGGAATCATAGGTTTGGCGCTTTTTGCCATGCTTTATTCCATATATGGAGGTCTTAAAGCTGTTGCTTGGACAGATGTAGTTCAAGTGGTGTTTTTGATAGCAGGAGGTTTGGCAACTACCTATATAGCTCTTCAAATGGTTGGAAGTGGAGATGCTTGGGAAGGTTTGGGTTTGCTTCGAAGAGAAGCTTCTGATCATTTTTCAATGATACTTTCAAAGGGTGAGATGATGATTCCGGATGGAAAAGGAGGTACTAGAGATGCTTATCTTGATCTCCCTGGAATTTCCGTTTTAGTAGGTGGTATGTGGATTACCAATTTGAGTTATTGGGGTTTTAATCAATATATCACACAGCGGGCTTTGGCTGCAAAAAACTTAGATGAGGCTCAAAAAGGAATGATCTTCGCCGGTTTTTTGAAATTATTAATGCCTCTTATTGTCGTGATTCCAGGTATTGCAGCTTATGTAATAGTGGAAAACGGAATTGATGTAGGTTTTATTGAGTCGATGAAGGATCCGATAACTGGCTTGACAAAGTCAGATAGAGCTTATCCTACTTTATTACAGTTGCTTCCAGTAGGTTTGAAAGGTTTAGCTTTTGCCGCATTAACAGCTGCAATTGTTTCTTCATTGGCCTCAATGGCCAATAGTACTTCTACCATTTTTACCATGGATATTTATAAGAAATATTTTGGTCAAGATGCGAGTGAGAGTAAGCAGGTGAAAGTAGGAAGAATCACTGCTGCTGTTGCTTTTTTGGTCGCTGCTATTGTAGCTCCTGCATTAGGAGGGTTAGATCAAGCATTCCAATTTATCCAAGAATACACCGGCTTTATTAGTCCAGGAGTATTTGCGATCTTCTTTTTTGGTGTCTTTTGGAAAAAAACCACTTCAAATGCAGCTTTAGTAGGTGCGGCACTTAGTATTCCACTTTCTGTGGTATTGAAAATTGCTTTTCCAGAATTACCATTCCTAGATCGAATGGGTGTAGTATTTCTAATTTTGGCTGCTTTGATGATCGCAATTAGTTTGATTGAAGGGAAAGGAAAAGACCATGTAAATAGTATCGAAATCAATAAGGATCTATTCAAGACCAGTACTGGATTTAAAATTGGAGCCTTTATTATTACTGGAATTATTGCTGCCCTATATATCGTATTTTGGTAAAATTATAATTAATGAGAAAACTACTATTAGGAATAGATATCGGAAGTTCATCCATCAAAGTGTCCTTGTTGGATGCGGATTCGGGCAAATCCATTGGGTCAAAGTCTTTTCCGGAGGAGGAAATGCTAATTCAATCCCCTGAAAAGGGCTGGGCGGAACAGGATCCAGAAACTTGGTGGAAATATGTGCAGCAAGCTACAAAGCACGTTTTATCTGGAGCAGCTGTTAAATCTAAAGAACTTCAAGGGATTGGAATAGCCTATCAAATGCATGGTCTAGTTTTGGTGGATAAAAATCAAAAGGTACTTCGATCATCTATTATTTGGTGCGATAGTAGAGCTGTTGAAATCGGTGATGCTGCCTTCAGTGAAATCGGTGAGGAGTATTGCCTAAATCATTTGCTTAATTCACCGGGAAATTTCACGGCATCAAAACTCCGATGGGTAATCGAAAATCAACCTGAATTGGCTGCTAAAATCCACAAAATTATGCTTCCAGGGGATTTCATCGCCATGAAACTTAGTGGTGAGATTGTCACCTCTGAGACAGGATTGTCTGAAGGAATCTTTTGGGATTTCAAATCAAATGGAATTAGCCAAAAGGTTCTTGATCAGTATCAGATTGATCCTAATTGGATTCCTAGAGCACTTCCTTCTTTTTCTCAGCAAGGAAATGTGTCTGAGATTGCAAGCGATCTTACGGGAATCGAAGCGGGTGTTCCAATTACATATCGTGGTGGAGATCAGCCAAACAATGCCTTTTCACTTCAAGTGTTGAAGCCAGGCGAATTAGCAACTACCGCTGGTACTTCTGGAACAGTTTATGGAGTTTGTGAGAAACCTCTGTATGATCCAAAATCCAGAGTAAACACTTTCGTTCACGTGAATCATACAAAAGAAAACCCCTCCTATGGAGTTTTACTTTGTGTGAATGGTACAGGTATTTTAAATAGTTGGATCAAAAAACTCATTGGTGGAAAAAAAATAGATTATCAGGAAATGAATATGATGGCGTCTTCAGCTCCGATTGGTGCTGATGGCTTAGTATTTATTCCATTTGGGAATGGAGCAGAAAGAATCATGCAGAATAAGCCTGTTGGAGCACATTTGCTAGGAATAGATTTACTAAAGCATTCGAAGAATCATGTCCTGAGAGCTGGACAGGAGGGAATTGTTTCTGCTTTGACCTATGGCTTCCGAATCATGCAGGATATGGGAATGAACCTTAAAACAGTAAAAGCAGGACATGCCAATATGTTTTTGAGTCCTCTATTTAGGAAAACCTTTGTAAACATGAATCAAGTAGTCTTGGAGCTTTACGATACAGATGGGGCTCAAGGAGCGGCTCGTGGAGCTGGAATTGGGGCAGGTGTATTTGCTTCTACTTCCGAAGCATTTGAAGGATTATCCTTGTTGGAATCCGTTGAGCCAAATTCTAATTTCATCAACCAATACGAGGATGTTTATCAAAATTGGCTTCAGGCCTTAGAAAAAATTAAAAATTAAACAGTCAATAAAACCTATAAACCTACAATTCATGTCTAATACCTATTTTTCGAACATCGGCAAAATTCCTTTTGAAGGGAAAGATTCCGATAATCCACTTGCGTTTCGCTTCTACGATGAGAGTAGAATGATAGCTGGAAAGACCATGAAGGAGCATTTTAAATTTGCTATTGCCTATTGGCATTCCTTCTGCGGCACCGGTGGAGATCCCTTTGGCCCGGGGACAATCAAACATCCTTGGGATGTGGCTTCAGATCCTGTGCAGCGTGCAAAAGATAAAATGGATGCAGCTTTTGAATTCATTACTAAAATAGGTGCGCCTTATTATTGCTTTCATGACATTGATTTGATCGATGAAGGAACTAGCCTTTCGCAGTATGAAAAGCATATGCAGCTCATCACTGATTACGCAAAAGAAAAACAAGATGCTACAGGTGTTAAGTTACTTTGGGGAACTGCCAACGTGTTTTCAAATCCTAGATACATGAATGGTGCATCCACCAATCCTGACTTTAGTGTTGTTGCATGGGCTGGAACTCAAGTAAAAAATGCAATTGATGCTACTATCAAGCTAGGTGGCGAGAATTATGTTTTCTGGGGAGGAAGAGAAGGGTATATGTCTTTGCTGAACACAGATATGAAGCGGGAGACTGAGCATTTGGCGAAATTCCTTACCATGGCTCGGGATTATGCACGAAAGAATGGATTCAAAGGAACCTTCTTTATTGAACCAAAACCTATGGAGCCAACTAAGCATCAATATGATTACGATGCGGCAACGGTAATAGGATTCTTGAGACAGCACGGCTTAGACAAGGATTTCAAATTGAATATCGAAGTCAACCATGCAACACTTGCCGGTCATACCTTCCAACATGAGCTTCAGGTGGCAGCTGATGCAGGAATGCTAGGTAGCATTGATGCAAATCGTGGAGACTATCAAAATGGCTGGGATACTGATCAATTTGCCATGAACCTCCAGGAAATGACTGAAGCAATGTTAACAATTCTAACATCAACTGGTATTCAAGGTGGTGGAGTAAATTTTGATGCAAAAATCAGAAGAAATTCTACAGATATGGACGACCTTTTCTTAGCGCATATTGGAAGTATGGATGCATTTGCACGTGGAATGCTTATCGCTCAGGATATTTTGGACAAATCAGATTACCTAGAGCGTAGAAAAAATCGCTATTCAAGTTTCGATTCCGGAAAAGGTAAGTTATTCGAGGCAGGTGACCTTACATTAGAAGAGCTAAGAACTTATGCAATGGAAGTCGGAGAGCCTAAACAGATCAGTGGAAAACAAGAATACTTTGAAAATCTATTAAATCGTTATATTTAAATTTAAGAGACCTTCGGGTCTCTTTTTTAGCTCCCTAAATATGAAAAAGCTTCTAATCCTTGGTTTAGTTTCGATCTTATTTTCTTGTGATTCTGACAAGTTTGATTCGGAAGTGCTCTTGCCCACCTTATTTACTGATGGTATGGTGGTACAGCGGGATGTGGCTATTTCTGTTTGGGGAAAAGGTATTCCAGGTGAAAATGTTCGAGCTAGTCTAGCAGGATCGATTGGTAGTTCAAGTGTTGAATCTGACAGCACTTGGATCATCAAATTGCCTCAATCCGAAGCAGGAGGGCCTTTTGTGCTTCAGGTAAATGAGCAGTTGGTTGAAGATGTCTATATCGGTGATGTTTGGCTAGCAGGAGGGCAGTCCAATATGGAGTGGTCACTTCAAGCTGACGTAATCGGGGCAGAGCAGGAGTTTGCAGAAGGCGGGAATCCAATGATTCGGTTTTTCAAGGTCCCAAAAAAGTACAGTGCTATTCCTCAGAACAGATTGGATGGCGGCCTTTGGAAAGTAGCCAATAAGGAGAACTTACCAGAATTTTCTGCTATAGCTTGGTTCTTCGCGAAGCGGAATAATTCAGAGAAGAAGGTTGCTGTAGGCATCATCGAATCCAACTGGGGAGGTTCTCCTGCAGAGGGGTGGACGGATGTGGAGATTTTGGCAGCAAAAGAGCAGTCCTATCAGGCTGAAGCTAAAGATATACTGGAGAACAAGGAAAAATGGGAAAAAGAGAATCTCGCCAATGAAAAGAATCGAGAGCTGCGAGATTTAATGGTCGCCAAACCGGATAGCATCACTGCTCAACAAGTTTCATCCTTAGGCTATAATGATAACCAATGGAGCTCCATAAATTTACCCTCAGGAAATCCCATGCAGCATATTGCATGGTTGCGAAAAAAATTCAGACTCAGCACTAGTGATGAGGTGACCCTTCACATTCCTGATATCGATCAAATGGCCTTTGTTTATTTAAATGGAGAGCAAATATATTACAAGGATTGGGGCAATAGTATGAGTGATCTTATACTTCCAAAAGAACTTTTACTCTCAGGCTCTAATGTTCTGAGCTTTAGGGTAGTAAATACTTGGAATAATCAGCCTTCTTTGGGAAAAATAGGCGAAATGTATTTGCTTCAAAATGGAAGGAAAATATCCCTAGAAGGAAATTGGACTTATTCAAATTCTATCGTCGAGCCTCAACTTCCAAAAGTGAATTTTTATGCTTTCAAACCTGGAATGATGTATAATTCAATGATCCTTCCACTAGTTAAATACCCTATCAAAGGAGTGATTTGGTATCAGGGAGAAAGCAATGCAGGTCGTCATGAGGAATATAAGGACCTCTTTTCTACAATGATCACCAATTGGAGAAACTTATGGAAAATTGGAGATTTTCCGTTTCTATTCGTACAGCTTGCAAATTTCATGGAGCGTGAAGAAGTGCAGCCTGAGAGTAATTGGGCATTTTTGAGGGAGGCTCAGACTAAGACACTCGAACTTCCAAATACTGGTATGGCAGTAATTATTGATATAGGTGAGGCTGCAGATATCCATCCAAAAAACAAGAAAGACGTGGGTGAAAGACTTTGGCTTCAGGCTCGTGAAGTGGCTTATGGAGAAAAATTGATCGCTTCAGGACCTAAATTTGAAAGTTTTAGCCGTGAAGGAAATAAACTGAAAATCAAATTAAAATCTACTGGAGATCAGCTCAAACTCAAGGAAGGAGAGGAATTGCTAGGATTTATATTAGGTGATTCAAAAGGCAATTTTTCTTCCATAAATGCAGAATTAGGAGATGATTCAACGGTTTTAATCACATTACCTGAAACCATGACCTCTGGAGAAATACGCTACGCTTGGGCGGATAATCCAGCAGTGAATCTGGTTAATAAAATTGATCTTCCTGCTGAACCTTTTCGATTTAGCTTTGAATAAAAAGAAATAATGGAAGTAAAAGGGTCAAGTTGAAA
>CAWUWQ010000308.1:0-6552 GCA_963926065.1 uncultured Algoriphagus sp. | reverse complement strand
TACGATCTCTCGAAGAAATCGGCTTCGATTTTCCATGGATTTTCCATAGCGACCTTCGCGGTCGTAGCTGCTTAGGAATTCATGTCCCAAGTAGCCGTGACAATGCTTGATGTCCACAAACTGGAAGCCGGCCTTTTGGGAAAGTACCGCTGCGCGAACATAATCATCGATCAGCTCGTTGATTTCTCCATCACTCATCAGCGGATAGTCTTCTCCCAAACCGAATTTTTTATCCAAAACCGGATGACGGTAAAGAATCTTGGGTTCCATCTGAGTCTTGCTATTTGGCTTGCAAAATCTTCCCGAATGGGTGAGTTGCAATCCGGTCAGTAGATCATCTGTCCTTCCAAACTTTTCACGATGAGCATCCTGAACCAACTGAAAAAGGTCAACGAAATCTTGAAAATTAGCTTCATTCATCAATAGCTGATTGGGATTGGCCCGGCCTTCGTGCCTTACTGCGACGGCTTCACATCCCCAAAGGAGCTTTGCCCCGCTGATCGCAAAGTTACGCCAGCGTCGCTTGGTCAGTTCCGTTGGTTTTCCGTCGGTTGTTCCATCCCAGCCTTCCATAGGCAGAATGCAGAATGAATTTCCAATTAGATTTCCTTCCCTTGTTTGATGGCCTTTTGCAAAAGGAGAGGCAGGTCCGGTTTTTAGCTCTTCATCAAAATCCAAAGCAATGCCTGTTTCAGTCAAGTGATTTCGCAGTTGCTCCGCTGTTTTGAGCTGGGCTACTCGGGGGAATTGTGGTTTGTTTCTTCCTGCACTCATATCGGTTTCACACAGTTGAAAAAGCTATAATAGGGTTCGTTATTTTTTATTCGTTGAAGTAATAGTGCCAGTTCACGGGCATGGTAGTCACCCCACATACAGGATTCTCCATAAGGAGCTTTTCCTGGTTCCGGGACATAATCCCAGCCATTCGGCTGATGGTAAATGGCATGCAAGATCAACCCTTGGTGGCTTGGATCTGTGGATAAGTATGGCTCCTGAAATAAATGAAAGGCAATCTGAATCCCCGCTTGATGGTATCTGGCGGATCGATCAGGGTCAGTGGTTTTGATAAAATTTGCTATTCGAATCAGACCCTGCGCAGTAATGCAAGCGGCTGAACTATCCACTGGTTCGATGCCATTGAAAGGATCTGCGGGAAGATTGAGGTAATCTCCCATTCGCTGGAGTCCCGGTGCTCCAGTATCCCAATACGTAATCCCATCTGAAGGGGTGTTTGCCAGGTAAAAGTCAGCCGTTGCTATTGCGGCGGTTTTCAATTCTGTAATCAAATCCTCCTTAGAAATAAGTACCGAATAGTCTTCCTCAGGAATTTGATCAAGGATTTCAAGTGTTTCTCCAAGTCCGGAAATGGCCCAAGCCTGACCTCGAGTCCAGGTACTAAAACCGGTATAGCCTTGTTGTGAATTGGGACAGCGGTAATTTCCATCGTTGGTATTGAAGATGATCTCATGAGCTGTTCTTCCGGAGACATCATAGCTATCTCTTCCCTCTCCATAATAAATCGAATACCGAACGGTGGTGAGCATGTGCTGAATCGTCCGCTGAATCAAGGAAATTCGTATATCATTTTCACCTTGGAGCACATGGCCAAGCATATGGGATACAACTAAAGCCCGACAAGAGCGCATCGTATCTACAAAAAGTGAATGTGGTCCATTGAAGGAATAAATAAAACCTCCACCTGGAATTGAAGTCCATCTGGTAGCTTGCACCGCTCCACTAACTTTGAGGGCGAGTTTATAGAATTCCTTTTCCCAATCTGAAGCAGTGATTTTTCCCTCCTGAATCAGGCGGAGTAAATTGCCATAGGTGCTTACATTATTGAATCCATGATCATGGACTCCGGTATGAGTCAAATGAGGAGCCATCTTTTCGACAGTATTTTTCCGTCCCATTTCAAGAAATTCTGTATCTCCAGTCGCATCAAACTGCAACAATGCCCCACCATATTGGAAGCCTTGGGTCCATTCGGTCCAGCCTCGGCTGACGTATTTTCCCTTTTCGGTGAAAACTGGAGCACCTTTGCTCGGGTCGAGATTTTTCTCAATCAAGTGGATTTTTTGCCCGGAAAGCTCCCAAAATCGGGTTAGTGGAGCGTCCAGACTCGCTATCGAAATCGTAGAATCAAGCTTCATTGTATGTCTTTTGAGTAAAGTGGTGTTTGAGCATCAGGATCGTGGTGGCTAAGGCTAAAATCCCGTACATCACAATGTCCAGCGGCTGACCCAAGAGTTGGTTGGGAACAATCTCCACTAATGATAAAATAAAATAGCCTAAACCAAGGCTGGAAATTAAGAGTAATCCTTTTGGAGGATTTTTGAAAATAACTGCCCCTAGTACTACTGGGGCAATCATCGAAGTACCGGTGAAACTCACTCGTGCAAGCAATACCAATTCGTCAGTCATGTAGGTCGAAAAAATCAACACGATGATGGAAAATAGCAGAATTGAAATCTTGGTAGCACGCATATTTGCCTGATCTGATCCTGTAAGCAAGGATCGTAGTTCGGTGCCTAAGGCAAAAATCTGGGCATTGGTCGTCGAAAGGCAGGCAGCGAATAAGCCCACTACCGCCAAAGCTGCAACAGGGACTGCCTGGTCAAATAAGAGTGCTTGGGTCAGGAAGTCGGCGGTGCTTGCCTCTGGATATTGGATTGCCCCATAAAGCCCAATAAAGGCGGTTGGGAGAATCACCAAAATTGCAAAAATCCCAACTGCATAAGCCATTTGATGAACTGATTTCAAATTTTTCATCACCACCAATCGGGTAGTAAACTGGGGCTGCGAGACAGGTATTAGCACAATGGCGATGGCCGAGGCGATCAAAAATTGGGGACTGAAGAGTCCTTTTGGTCCGGGAAGGCTAAGGAGTCCTGCATTTGATTCGGCTACTTTAGCTATCGCTACCTCAAATCCTCCCGCCATTTTGAGGCAGGTAACTCCAATAATCCATATTACCGCCAGCATAATCACCCCCTGAATGGCATCGCTGTACACAATCGCTTTCAAGCCGCCGATCTGTGAATAGACCAACATGATCACCACTAAAACTGCTGCCCAAGCCCAGTAGGGAAGCATTCCCGGAAATGCAGCATCCAAGAAAATCGAAATGCCACGAATCTGAATCGATACGTAAGGAATCAGGAATAAGAAGGAACTGATAAAAAGCAAGTATCCCGCATAGCGATTACCATAGCAGGATTTCATCAGTCCAGCTACGCCCTGGTAGCCGACTAAAGCGGCTCTTTTTCGGAGTGAGTAGCCAAACCAAATCAGGAAAAAGACCATCAAGGCATCTGAAAGAGCCAGGAAAATCCAAGCACCCACGCCATGGGTTCGGAAGAAATCCGGCATTCCCATAAAAGTAAATGCACTGAAAAGGGCAGCCGAAAAGGTCAGGAACCCCAGTATTGCTCCGATGTTGGAGCCACCGAGGATGAATTCATCCGAACTGCGATCTTTCCGATAAGAGAGGTAGGAGGCATAGGCCAGCATTCCAAGAAAAATGGTAAAAAAGAAAATTAGCCAGCTGATCATGGTTTAGCAGGCTCTTCGTATGGGAAAATTTTAGAGGCTAGGAAAGTGGCAAGTACCACTAAGGAGGTTACTAAAAACCCGTACCAGAAAATAAATGGAATTCTCGCTAAGCTTGGAGTTATTTTATTCTCCTTGAAAATAATCAAGAAAGAAGCCAAAGCGAGGGCAATGACAAGGGATACGAGGAATCTCCAGATTTTTTGTTTCATGTGTTTATAATTTTTCTTTAAGGCCACATGGAATCTCGCAGCACTTAATCATCCTAGGGTGGGATTTTTTAGTCATGCTTGATTTCATGTAAATTGACTGAGGTTATTTGGGTGAATGGGTGATTGTTGGTATTTTATATTGCGGCGAGTCAAAATAGCAATTATCTCTTTTATTGTTAGCCATTCGTGTTGGGCTTTTCGGATTTTTATTCGAACGGTTGTTGGTTGCCTGTTATCAGTTGTCAGTTGGAGTCCCCATAGCTAGAGGGGGCTTTTGTCGGGTTCTGATGAGTAACTATGTGGCTACGAGGTAATTTTTTTTTACTCTACGAAACTCTCCCCGTTCTATGTGGTTAAAAAAGAAGAAATCCCATGAAATCGAGCATGACTCAAAAATCACACACTGATATGATTATCAGTTTGGAGAGATTCAATATGTCCTTTAAAAAACAATTATATTCTTATGAAAAAATCCCTTGTTTTAGTTCTCTTTCTTTTTGGCACCCTGTTTAACTTTGGCTGTGAAGCCCAAACCAAGTCAAAAGCAACGGATGCCAACTATACCTACAAATCCCCAACTCGTGATGGAACAGGTAAGATTTACATGGGAAGGGAGATTTCCCAAGTCATGGGCTTTGCAGGAAGAGCTTGGCTAGAGCGTCAAAGTCGGGAACAGGAAGAATCTGTTTCGCTGGCGATCAAAAATCTACCGATTAATGCCAGTAGCGTAGTAGCAGATATCGGAGCGGGTTCGGGCTATTATACTTTTCGGATCGCGCCAATGGTCCCGCAGGGAAAAGTTTTTGCGGTGGAGATTCAGGATGATGCCATCAATTATCTGAACCAGAAAAGCAAGGAATTAGGAGTCAACAATGTAGTGACGGTGAAAGGAACAGAGTCAAATCCGAACCTTCCGGAAAATGCCATCGATCTGGCGATCATGGTGGATGTGTATCATGAACTCGCCTACCCAAAGGAAATGCTGGAAGCCATTCATAAGTCCTTAAAGTCGGATGGAAAATTTTTATTACTAGAATATCGAGGCGAAGACCCTACGATCCAGATCAAGCCACTTCATAAAATGACCGTCAAGCAAGTGGAAAAAGAACTCAATGCGAATGGATTTCAACTGGTGGAAAATGGAAAATTCATGACGATTCAGCACTTTTTGGTTTTTGAGAAGAGGAAGTAGGGGATTGGGGAATAGGGATTAGAGAATAGGAGATTAGGGATTAGGGATTGGAGAATTTGGATTAGAGATCGGACGCTAGCTGGGTTTTCATGAATACTAGTGCGGCTCTAGCACGAATTCCAAGTGTGGATTCGGACCAAAATCCCCTCCCGATAGCTCGGGATAAAGGGGGTAAGGGGGATTTTCATAGCGATCAAACTTTTTTCACCCACCTTAATTTCTACTCGTACCTTTGTAGCATGTCCACCTCTACTAAAAGCCAAGCTGAAATTCTTTCCAAACTGGGAATCACTAGTCTCAATCCCATGCAGCTGGCAGCGCAAAAAGCCCTTAGTTCTACCAATGATTTGATTCTTCTTTCCCCGACGGGGACAGGAAAAACCTTGGCTTTTCTGCTTCCATTGATTCAAGGTCTGGATGAAAAGATTAGCGAGGTGCAGTTGCTGATTATTGTGCCTTCCCGCGAACTGGCGATTCAGATCGAGCAGGTCATGCGAGAGATGGGGACAGGATTCAAAGTAAATGCCGTCTATGGTGGGCGGACAGGATCTAAAGATCGAATGGAGATTAAGCATCGACCAGCGGTATTGATTGGTACCCCAGGACGAGTGGCGGATCATCTCCGAAGAGGTGCTTTCGAAACGAAGTTTATAGAAACTCTCGTCCTAGATGAGTTTGATAAATCACTGGAAATTGGATTCGAACTAGAGATGAAACACATTCTTGATTTGCTTCCAAAAGTCAAAAAGCAGATTCTGACCTCTGCTACTCAAGACGTGGAAATCCCAAAGTTTGTCCAACTCAAATCCCCCATTCGGATTGATTATTTAGCTGAAAAGATCACGCAACTCACAGTCAAGCGAGTACTCTCTCCAAGCAAGGATAAGTTCGAAACACTGATCCAATTGATCAGTAACTTAGGTAATCAAAATGGGATTGTCTTCTGCAATTTCAAAGATTCTATCCAGCGTGTGAGCGATGTTTTAACAAAGAATGGAATCTCCCATGGTACATTTCATGGAGATATGGAGCAACAAGATCGAGAACGATCGCTAATCAAATTTCGAAATGGAACACATCAGTTGCTTCTAGCAACAGATCTGGCAGCCAGAGGAATCGATGTGCCCGAATTAGGATTTATCATTCATTATCAGCTACCCAGCCGAGAGTCGGAATTTACCCATCGTAATGGACGTACCGCTCGAATGAATGCCGAGGGGACGGCTTTTATTCTGTACAATGAAAAAGAAAGACTGCCGGATTTTGCGAGAGATATAGAAATCGAAAAACTCAGTCCCGCCAAACTTCCAGCACCCTCTGAATGGTCCACACTTTTTATCTCAGGCGGTAGAACCAATAAAATCTCCAAAGGAGATATCGCTGGCTTATTCCTGAAGCAAGGAGGCCTGACGCAGGATCAGTTGGGAATCATCGAACTCAAAACGGATTGTGCATTTGTAGGGGTGAAAACCAATCAGGTTGCCAAGCTCCTCCCAAAAGTCAATTCAGTAAAACTGAAGGAGAAAAAGGTACGAGTGGTGGAGGTTTGAGGCGGATAAGGGGTAGCTATGATGAATAGTGATTCGAAAGCACTAT
>CAWUWQ010000307.1:0-11066 GCA_963926065.1 uncultured Algoriphagus sp. | reverse complement strand
CCCTAATCATTTAGCAGCTATCTTGCCTTTCAGAATTGGGTATCGATATCAGAAACCTGAAGGAGGTTTTTTCTTTCGAATCGCTTATACTCCCTTTTTCAAACTTCCTGATAAGTTTAGAGAAGACTGGAGTTTCCAACCAATCCACGCAGGTTTGGGGCTAGGCTGGAGTTTTTAAATAATTTACGTCTTACCGAAGTTATATTCTCGTGATCAATTACCATTAATCGAGTTTTGGCTTAAAATATGTTAGAATTTTTATCCAAATCTCCCCAGTAAATTTGCCATTTTGAAGAATTGATTCAATCTCGAGTTACTTGGCTTAACAGCTTGCAAAGCATTTGAAAAAAAAGAAATAAAACACGACATTTAAGCTTAAAGCAGAACTATATGGCTACAGTTGACAGCATTAGAAATGAATTGATCGAAAAAATTCTTTCAATAAAAAACAGAGATTTTTTAGAAGCCCTTGATAAATTAATTTCCTCAAGTGCGCCTTTAGCCGATAAGGTGGAATTGACTGAAGAACAAAAAATGATGTTGGAGATGAGCGAGGAAGATATTACAAACGGAAAACTGATTTCTCAAGAAGCAATGGACAAAAGAAATCTGGAATGGCTAAACGCAACATAATCTGGACAAGAACAGCAGATCTTCAATTTGTAGGCATTTTAGAATATTGGGTTAAAAGAAATAAGTCAGCCAGCTATTCTAAAAAACTTTTGAAATTAGTTTCAACAAGAACTCATCAAATTTCGGAAAAGCCATTTATTTACAGATCGAATAATTTTAAGGATTTTAGAGTATCTGTTTTGGGCAGTTTCAGTATTTATTACAAAGTCACCGATGAACAAATTATTATTGCTGCATTTTGGGACAACCGACAGGACCCAAAAAAACTTTTAAAAGCTTTACTAAACGTTTAACCATGCTCATCAGCAACTCAGGTTTCACTACTTGATACGGATGATAAATTAAATCATTGCGTCTCTTTAACTCCTGAAGATGGGGTCTAATTATTTTTTGACATGCTACCAGTGAAGTAAGATGCACTTAAATTTATATGCAACTTATCTATACAAATAAGAAATTAAGTGCTCATTTCCATATTCCCTTGCCCTTAAATTTTTTGATTGACTTTGGGTTTTGCATATTTGCACTTTAATCCAAATGCCTGTTTGTATGGGCAGAACTTACTACTAAATGTCAGATCAAATCAAAATTACTCTTCCTGATGGCACTGTGAAGGAGTATGAAAAAGGAACAACTGGACTACAGATTGCTGCAAGTATCAGCGAGGGTTTAGCTCGGAATGTCTTAGCCGCCAAAGTGAATGGTCAAGTTTGGGATGCAACCCGAACAATTGATTCAGACTCTTCGCTCCAACTTTTAACTTGGAATGATCTAGAGGGTAAAAATACCTTTTGGCATTCCTCGGCTCACTTACTTGCGGAGGCACTGGAGGCACTTTACCCGGGTATCAAGTTTGGAATAGGACCTCCGATCGAAACCGGTTTCTACTATGATGTGGATTTCGGAGATCATACCCTTGAGGGATCAGAATTGGAGCAGATTGAGAAAAAATTCATCGAATTAGCTCGTCAGAAGAATGAATACATCCGAAAGGATGTTTCAAAAACTGATGCTTTGGCTTATTTCCAAGAAAAGGGTGATGAGTATAAGTTAGACCTTTTGGAAGGTCTTGCAGATGGCACGATTACGTTTTATGAGCAAGGTAACTTCACTGATCTTTGTCGTGGACCACATATTCCAAATACTGGTTTTATCAAAGCTGTTAAGCTTACAAATATTGCGGGAGCTTACTGGAGAGGGGACGAAAAGCGAAAAATGCTTACCCGAATCTATGGTGTCACTTTTCCAAAAGACAAAGAACTTCAGGAATACCTGATCTTATTGGAGGAGGCTAAAAAACGGGATCACCGTAAGTTAGGTCGTGAATTAGAGCTATTCTGCTTTTCTGAGAAAGTAGGGATGGGACTTCCGCTGTGGTTGCCAAAAGGCACTTTGCTTCGTGAACGACTCATTAATTTCATGAAGCGTGCCCAGGATAAATCAGGTTATCAGCAGGTGACTACACCTCATATTGGTCACAAGGCGCTCTATGAGACCTCGGGACACTACGAAAAGTACGGAAAGGATTCGTTTCAGCCGATTACTACACCGCATGAGGGAGAGGAGTTTTTATTGAAACCAATGAACTGTCCTCATCACTGTGAAATCTATAAGAATAAGCCACACTCATACAAGGAGTTGCCAATTCGCTATGCAGAATTCGGAACTGTTTATCGTTATGAGCAAAGTGGAGAGTTGCATGGTCTGACTCGAGTTAGAGGATTTACTCAAGACGATGCGCATATTTTCTGTCGACCGGATCAAGTGAAAGAAGAATTCATCAAAGTGATCGACTTGGTCATGTATGTCTTCAAGGCACTTGGTTTCAATGATTACACTGCTCAAATCTCTTTAAGAGATCCACAGAAGCCTGAGAAATATATTGGTGGAGATGAGAATTGGGATAAAGCAGAATCAGCAATTATTGAAGCTGCAGCCGAGAAAGGTCTTGAAACAGTCACTGAGTTAGGCGAAGCAGCATTTTACGGACCTAAGCTAGACTTCATGGTGAAAGATGCTTTAGGGAGAAAATGGCAATTGGGAACAATACAAGTAGATTACAACCTCCCTGAACGATTCCAACTGGAATACATAGGAGCGGATAATCAAAAGCATCGACCTGTGATGATTCACCGTGCTCCTTTTGGCTCATTGGAGCGATTCATTGCGGTATTGATTGAGCATTGCGCAGGTAATTTCCCGCTTTGGCTAGCGCCGGAGCAGATCAATATTTTGCCTATTTCAGAAAAATATGTTGGCTATGCCGAAGAAATTAAGGTAATGCTCGATGAGGCGGGAATCACTGGATCTATAGACAACCGGGATGAGAAAATAGGCCGAAAGATTAGAGATTCCGAAGTTAAAAAAGTGCCTTTCATGCTTATAGTGGGGGAAAAAGAACAAGAGGAACGGAAACTTTCTGTGCGAAAGCACGGTGAAGGTGATATGGGAAATTTTTCATTAGAAGAATTTATTTCATATTTTAACGGTATTATCGCTGAATCACTGAATAAGTAATTAAGGTATTATTAGAGGATACTTTTCATAATTAAAATTTATTCCGATATTTGCACCCTATTTCATAAAACAATCAACGCAAACTTGAGAAACCAAAGACAACCCTACAGAGGACGGCAAGAAGAACCATATAAAGTAAATCATAAAATCAGAGCTCGTGAGGTTAGAGTGGTTGGAGACTTTGTAGAAGGTGGAAATGCATTGTTACCACTGGAAAAAGCCATTAAAATCGCAGAAGAGAATGATCTTGACTTGGTTGAAATTTCTCCTACAGTAGATCCTCCAGTTTGTAAAATTCTTGATTATGCGAAGTTTAAATACGAGCAAAAAAAGAAGCAGAAGGAGATTAAATCCAATGCGGCGAAAATTGTTTTGAAGGAAATAAGATTCGGACCGAATACAGATGAGCATGATTTCAATTTTAAGTTGAAGCATGCCATCAACTTCTTAAAAGAGGGTGCAAAAGTTAAAGCTTACGTGCACTTTGTTGGTAGAAGTATCGTGTTTAAGGAAAGAGGGGAGATGCTCTTATTAAGATTCGCCCAAGCCTTGGCAGATTTTGGTGCTGTAGAACAGTTGCCAAAATTGGAAGGAAAGCGAATGAATATCTTCATAGCTCCTAAACCAGGCAAAAAATAAATTTCAATAAATATAAATACAGCAAAATGCCAAAAGTAAAAACCAAATCCAGTGCAAAGAAGAGGTTCGCTTTAACGGGAACCGGAAAAATCAAAAGGAAACACGCTTTCAAAAGCCATATCCTAACCAAAAAAGCTACCAAAAGAAAGAGGAACTTAACCAAAACTGGTCTAGTTCACGAGTCTGACGAAGGTAGAGTACGTGCAATGTTGAGAATCTGATTTTCCTCATTCACTAAAATTAAATTAAGGTTCATTTATTCACCAGATACGTTGGTTTTAAAGTCTTAGAGATAAGCACCACGAATCAAAAATTATAACACTATGCCTAGATCCGTAAACGCGGTCGCGTCAAGAGCAAGAAGAAAAAAAATATTAAAGGCCACAAGAGGTTATTTCGGAAGAGGTAGCAACGTTTGGACAGTAGCCAAAAACAAATACGAGAAAGGACTTCAGTACGCATATAGAGACAGAAAAGCGAAGAAAAGAGAATTCAGAGCTTTATGGATTCAGCGTATTAATGCAGGAGCAAGATTGCTTGGCATGTCTTATTCTCAACTAATGGGATTATTGAAGAAAGGTGAAATCGAACTTAACCGTAAGGTTTTGGCAGATTTGGCCATGAATCACCCTGAAGCATTCAAAGCTGTAGTTGAAAAAGTAAAATAAGGTCTGCACTGCCTTATTTTATAAAGCCTTCCTTCGGGAAGGCTTTTTTTTTAGAATATTTTCAGTATTCCATAGCCTGATACCAAGGCAATTGAAATGACACTTAGCCAAAAAATAGCCGTAGAAATAAAGCTTGAGTCCAATTTTAGAAAATCATTTTTTATTCGAAATTGAATAGCGGCATATACTACGACAAGTAAAAGAACTGAGCCTATCACTCCTCCGACAAGAACCATGAAGATGGGGAGTTTTAAAAATAGATAGGTAAGGATCCAGAGGGCTGGAAAAATGATTGCCCAAACTTTAACAGCATAATCTTTATCTGACTGACTTTTGATTCTCCACCATTGTAATTCATGGAAGATATCTGGAAATAGCCTCGACCAATAAGCCAAGGTGGCAAAGACACTGGAATAGAGTGCAATAAATGCTCCGATCAAATAACCTAGACGAACTGCCGACCCTAATGATTTGGTATAAATTGATGCCAAAAAAGCAATCAATTCATTCCCTTCTGGAACAGTTTCGTTTCCATGGAGGATTGCAGCACCTAATAGATAAAAGGCAGCGGTGACAATTGTATAGCAAATCATTGCAACAAAAGCATCCAAATGCATGACCTTAATCCATCCTTTCGCACGAGTATTCCAAGACTCGCTTCCATCATTCTCACCCGTATATGCCGCATATCCTTTCTCTTGACACCAGTAGGTGTAAGCAATAATCTCGTCACTAGCCACCCCAGTAATACCGAAGGCCCCGATAGCGACAAAGAGGTATTCCTTAGGCAATTCAAAACTTAAACCCCCTAAAACATCAGCGATTGAAAAGCTATAGGGAGTAAAGAAAATGGCAATTAAGGATATGAGTGTGAAAAAGGTAAATCCAAAAACCATTATGGTAGCCAATTTTTCAATCAATTTATAGTAATTTTTAAAAATCAAAAGCCCAATACTTATACCTAGAAATACCACTGCGAAACTTATTGGTATACCTGGAAAGATCAGAGAAAAAGCGATTGCAGCTCCTCCAAGCATTCCTCCAAGTTGAAGAATCTTTAATAAGGTCAGAAAAAAAGTCATCCAAACCATCCAGTTTGCTTGCCCTAAGCGGAAGCCATTGAGTTTGTTGAATTCTGCCATGATAGGTCTTCCGGACACAATTGCATTTTTCCCGAATTCCAGTTGAATTCCAACTTTGATAATACAGCTAACAAGGATTACCCAAAAAGTGATAAATCCAGCCTTAGCACCAAGAACTGTCGTTGCGATCAACTCTCCTGAACCTACAATTGAGGCGGAAAGAATAAACCCGGGTCCTAAAAAAGTCAACATTTTCCGAAGATTAGTTGGAGGGTTTTGGATCTTTTGTAAGTTCATCAGCGGAAATCTATGGATCAGAAATATAGCATTATTACCTATAAACAGCTGATTTAGAAAAAGAAATAGGCATCCATTTCTAAAAAATTACTATAATGGATTTTGAATTTATCTTGTGTAAAAGGCTCCAGTCCATCGAGCTCATGCGCTGTATAGGACATATGAATCCAATTCGAATAGATAATTAGGAAGAATATTAATCCTCACCCATTCTCTACTTTTTCTGGATTTGAGTGTTTTTTCACGAAGTAATGCAAGAGCTTTGCTCTCAAAAAACTCGACATGTATGACCTTCCAGGGCCTGTACCTGAGCGTAAATCCTTTAGTAGATTTTGAATTATGGAATTGGAATCTGGTGATCAAATCAGATGTCATTCCGGTGTAGGTTTTACCAGATGAATGAGAATAAAGAATGTAGACTACAAAATTATCCATAGGCTAAAAAAAGGGAAAGGCTTCCGTTTCGGAAAGCCTTTGTAGCGAGAGGGAGATTTGAACTCCCGACCTCAGGGTTATGAATCCTGCGCTCTAACCAACTGAGCTACCTCGCCATTTATATTTTAATTTAACTTCTCCCTAAAACTGATTTATCAATTCCCCAAATTTTTGGTTGAAAGCTTTAGGGCTTTAGAAAATTTAAGAAGTAACAGATTTACCTAAAATGCTTTAAATCTGAGACTAAAGATTTTCACTCAAATCAAGTGAGTAAAAGAAGATTTGTAAGTCAGATTTTTGATGTGCATTTAAGAATTTAATGCCTATATTATTGCACAGTCAGGTTTCAACAACCAAATAGATGAAAACCTTTTGTTCACATCTTTTGTGATAACTCCCGAATTCGGTTTGCAAATATGAGGTCTTGTCTTGTGAAATGCAAGTTGGCGTTCTTTAAAAAATGATTTATTCCAATCAGTAAAATATAACATCATGGTAAAAAATAAATTTGTTGCTGATTATCAAATCAATGCCTCAAAAAAAATTGTCTTTAATTATTTGAGTACTGCTAGCGGCTTGTCAGAATGGTTTGCTGATGATGTAAACCTCAATGAGGATAAAAATTATATCTTTCATTTTGACAATGAGGATCATTACGCTCGAATGGTTTCTATTAGAACCAATATACACGTGAAATTTGAATTTTACGACCCAGCAGTTCCTAATGAGGAAGATCATTCCTATATCGAATTCAAACTTGACGAAAACGAGCTAACCCAAACTCTTTTTATCAAGGTTATTGACTATTCAGATGTCTATGATGAGGAGGAGTCAGTTGCGATTTGGGATGGGCTGATTAACCGACTTAAAGAAATTATTGGTGGTTAAAATCAAATCAATTTAGCAACTTTGAACTTAGATTTTACGCATATACTCATGCTGCAGTCAGAAGTTTAAACCAATGAAGAAATTAGACAAGCTTATCCTTGGGTCTTTTTTAGGCCCATTTTTATTGACCTTCCTTGTGGTGGATTTCATCTTGTTGACGGTCAACATGCTGAAATATTTTGACGAGATTTTTGGAAAAGGGCTTGGGTTTTGGATTTACATGGAACTGATCAGCTATTTTGTGATCTCCATTTCCCCAATGGCTTTGCCTTTAGCTGTGTTGCTTTCCAGCTTGATGACTTTTGGGAATCTTGGGGAACATTTTGAGCTTACAGCCATAAAAAGTAGTGGAATTTCACTTCTTAGGGCGATGCGTCCCATTGGATTATTTGTGATTGCACTAACTTTTTTGGCGTATCTATCCAACAATTACTTGGTTCCGAAAGTCAATTTAAAAACTTTTAGTCTGCTTTATGATATGCGGATGAAGTCACCCTCATTGGATATAAAAGCTGGGGTTTTTTATGATGGTATTCCAGGGTATAGTATAAAGGTTAACGAGAAAGTAGGAGAGTTTGGGCTCAAGGACATTTTGATCTATAATCATTCGGAGGGGAAGCAGGGTAATCTTGATGTGACCTTGGCAGATTCAGGGGTGATGCAGCCATTTTTCAATGAAAATTATATGCGGCTGGCGCTCTACAAAGGACAAAATTATAAAGAGGATAGAGCGACGCGAGGGATTAGCGAAACACCTGTGGAGTTTAGCAGAACCAATTTTGATGAAAACACAATCATTTTCAATCTAAACTCATTTCAATTAAACCGAACTAATGAGGACGCATGGTCAACTAATCGCTCCATAAAAAATATCCCTGAGATTAAAGTTGGATTAGATTCAATAGTTACTCTTGTAAACGATCAGAAATTTCAGAACTATCAGACCGCTGAGAGTATTTATCCCTTTTTCACAAGAGGCAGAAAACTAACCCCACCACAAGAAATTCTAGATAGGAAAGCGCTGGATGATACGTTGCGGGTTGAGAAATTTAGGAAAGAGCGGTCAAAAAAAGATTCACTAGACTTAATGGCTGAAGAAAACAAGCCAGATAGCTCAAAAATACTCGTCGAAAATCCAGATGCAAGAGCCCTTACGGTGAAACCAGATACGCTTATAGGTAAATCTACTACAGTGTCGGTTAGCAGTATACCCGCAAGAAGCGATTCTTTATTTAAAAAGAAAAGGCTTAGGGCAGATCGGCAAGCGGCCATTATTGATGCTTCTAAGGAAGACTCGAGTAGAAATGATGGTCCCGGTGAAGTGATTAACAAAATCACTCGTACAGAGCCACTAAGTTTAGCTGAGAAATTTATCATTGATTCGCTTATCAATGAAAGAGGCTATATGAGCAACGCGCTTACGATGGCGTTGAATAATTCTCGAAACTTGAAAAACACATTTGATGTAAAAAAACTTCAAATTGAAAATCACGATCGGGAATATCGGCGTTACGAGATCGCTTGGTTTCAAAAATATACCCAAGCCATCGCTTGCTTTGTTATGTTTATGATAGGAGCTCCTCTAGGAGCTATTATTAAAAAAGGTGGCTTAGGTATGCCTGTCTTGATCTCAATCATATTCTTCATCTTATATTATATGCTCACTATCTCTGGTGAAAAATGGGCTAAAGAGGGAGTCGTGGACACTTTATTTGGGACAGCTTTTTCTAATTTATGTCTAATTCCTTTCGGCTTGTTTTTTTTGAGGCAAGCCAGAAAAGATGCCCGATTATTTGAACCGGACTTTTATGTTGAATTCTGGAGAAAGCTGCAAAAAAAAATCAAAGTATTAAATCCTAAATCAGTCTGATGTTTTATTATAAGGATTTAAGCCTTACTTTTGTGTTTGTTTTAATTAAATTAGCTAAACATGTATTTAACATCAGAGAAAAAACAAGAGTTGTTTCAAAATCATGGACGGTTAAAATCTGCTAACGACACAGGATCTCCTGAATCACAGATTGCCCTCTTTACTCACAGAATCAAGCATTTGACAGAGCATTTGAAGTCAAATAAGAAGGATCACTCCACAAGACTTGGTTTGTTGAAGCTCGTAGGTAAAAGAAGAAGCCTACTTGATTACCTCCATAAAAGAGAGATCGAGCGATATCGTTCTATCATCGCTGAACTAGGAATCAGGAAATAACCACTGAGTAAGGTTCTCGATTAAGAGAACCTTACTTTTTTCTTTTTAAAGGTTTCCGTCCGCTTTTACACACTACACGCTTTATCACTAACACGTATTTATGTTACCAAACTTAATAAGCAAGACCATCACCCTTGAGGATGGCAGAGAAATTATAATAGAAACTGGTGCTTTGGCCAAGCAGGCAGATGGTTCTGTCGTTGTGAAGATGGGAAAAGCCATGATATTGGCAACTGTAGTTTCTAAGAAAGATGCTGCAGAAGGAGTTGATTTTTTACCGATGTCGGTAGATTACCAAGAGAAATTTGCTTCATCAGGTAAAATTCCTGGTGGATTTTTAAAACGAGAAGGAAGATTATCAGATTATGAAATTTTGATAAGCCGAATCGTAGACAGAGCTATTCGCCCAATTTTCCCGGATGATTATCATGCAGATACACAAATCGCAATCACTCTACTCAGTGGCGACGAAGAAGTGCTGCCAGATGCATTAGCTGGATTAGCGGCGTCAGCTGCTCTAGCTGTTTCAGATATTCCATTTAACGGTCCAATTTCAGAAGTTCGAGTAGCTAAGATTGATGGCAAGTTGAAAATCAACCCAACTCCGATGGAATTGGAAAAAGCTTCCCTTGAGTTTATCGTTGCGGGTTCCCTAGACTTCATCTTGATGGTAGAAGGTGAAGCAAATGAGATTCAGGAAGAAGAAATGTTGGAAGCCATGCAATTTGGCCATGAAGAAATCAAAAGACATTGCCAGGCTCAGATTGAGTTAACCAAATTGGTAGGTAAAGAAGTCAAAAGAGTATATAATCACGAGAAATCGGATCCCGCGCTTTTTGATAAAATGAGAGCGGATGTTTATGAGAAGCTTTATGGCGCAGTAAGCAAGCAAATAGCTAACAAAACCGAAAGATCTGCTTTGACTAAAGAAATCAAAGAAGCATTTGTAGCAAGCTTGGGTGAAGATCATGGTTTTGAATCAAGTCTAATCGGACCATATTTTAGCAAAATCCATAAAGAGGCTGCTAGAAACCTTACTCTTAATGAAAAGAAAAGATTGGATGGTAGAAAACTTGACGAAGTAAGACCTATTTGGTCAGTTGCCGATTACCTTCCGTCTGCCCACGGTTCTGCATTGTTTACACGTGGAGAAACGCAAGCACTAACTACTTGTACATTGGGTACTAAGATGGACGAGATGATGGTGGATGGTGCTACGATATCAGGATACAATAAATTCTACCTTCATTACAATTTCCCTGCATTTTCTACTGGGGAAGTAAAACCAAACAGAGGACCAGGAAGAAGAGAAGTTGGTCATGGTAACTTAGCCATGAGAGCTTTGAAGAAAGTGCTTCCTCCCGTTGCGGAGAATCCCTATACTATTCGAATCGTTTCTGATATTTTAGAATCTAACGGTTCATCCTCAATGGCAACAGTTTGTGCTGGCTCATTGGCTTTAATGGATGCTGGTATTCAGATTACATCCCCAGTAACAGGAATTGCTATGGGAATGATTTCTGATGCTAAGACTGGAAAATATTCTATTCTTTCCGATATTCTTGGTGACGAGGATCATCTAGGTGATATGGATTTTAAAGTTACTGGAACTGCCAAAGGAATCACTGCTTGCCAGATGGACCTTAAAGTTGAAGGTTTGGATTACTCAGTATTGAAAGAAGCTTTACATCAAGCTAAAGC
>CAWUWQ010000306.1:0-5286 GCA_963926065.1 uncultured Algoriphagus sp. | reverse complement strand
TTTTTTTCTGATGCGGGAAGTCGGAGTTGATCAAATAACTCACGCTCTGACAACTCACTAGATTGGCTTAAAGTTTCCATGATCTTAGTTTTTAGCCTTGCTTCGGAGCTTTCCGGTGATTTTGATTTGCGCTGACTGATGCACAGATCACATACCCCACAGACTTGATCAGACTGTTCCCCAAAGTATTCCTGAATAAACTGAGTTCTGCAGATTTGGTTTTGATGGGCGTATCCCACCATTTGAGTAGCTTTTTCTAAGGTTAGCTCTCTTCGAATTTTGATTCGAGCAAAATCCAATGGTAGTGTAGCCGCATCATATCTCGGCGTCATAAATGTGATTTGGGGCTTATCCTTTCGCTTATCATAGACCATTACTTCGAGTTGTTCCAAGTGCTTTAGCCCCTTGATCAGCTCTGATTCTATTAAATTCAAGGACTTGGAAAGTTTGGATTCATTGATCGAGATGTATTCCGAAAAGACATTTCCACCATAAGTCCGCATGATCATTTTCACGATTGGATCCAGTCTCACGTAAGCAATTTGAATCTCATAGAGACGCGCTGGATTGATAGTGAAATGGATTTTAGAAGGTGAGTAATAGCTTTCATTTAATCCGATAAACCCCCCTTCTTCCAAAACCTTAAGCGCATAAAAGGTTTCCAAAACACCCAACTTATAAGTCTGAGCAAATTCATTCCATTCAAAATCAAAGCTGCTCAGCATATTGCTTCCCACGGCGATTCGGAAATAGTTAGCAAGACATTGGTAGACCTTTCGGACAAAATCAATCGGTGGATAGACCAATGCTGCTCGCTCTAGTACTTGCTCAAAATCTTGCTCGTTGGACAGCAAAACCGCATAGGCTTTTTGCCCATCTCGACCCGCTCTTCCTGCCTCCTGGTAATAATTTTCCAAATTCTCAGGCAAATCGCTGTGAATCACTACCCGAACGTCAGGCTTGTCGATCCCCATTCCAAAAGCATTGGTGCTAACCATGACGCGTACCTGATTCGATTTCCAAGCTTCTTGCTTTTGGCTCCGATCCGGCATGGAAAGTCCGGCATGATAAGCAGCTGAAGAGATTCCTAGCTGATGCAAAGATTTTGCAATCTGGTGAGTGGCTTGCCGATTTCTGACGTACCAAATCGCAGATCCAGGAACCCGCTTCAACACTTCTAGTCCTTTTTCAAGCTTATTTTCAATCAGTCGCACACTGTAGCTTAGATTTTCTCGCGCAAAGCTTTTTTGGAAAAATGCAGGCTTCTTCATTTCCAAACGAGCCATAATGTCCGTACAGACTTGAGGTGTAGCTGATGCGGTCAATGCCAAAATTGGAATCTTGGGGTGAAATGGCTTAATCGCTGCAATCTCCAAGTAAGAGGGTCGGAAATCGTAACCCCATTGCGAGATACAATGCGCCTCATCCACAGCAATCAAGTTAATATTCATCTGCTTGAATCGAGCAATGAAAAGATCCGACTTCAGCCGCTCTGGAGACACATACAGAAATTTATAATCCCCATAAATGCAATTATCCAGAATCCGATCAATCTCACGTGAGCTCATCCCGGAATAGATCGCCGAAGCTTTGATTCCTTTAGCCTTTAAGCCATCGACTTGATCTTTCATCAAGGCAATCAAAGGGCTTACGACCAAACAAATCCCATCCAAAACCAAAGCTGGCAGCTGAAAACAGAGTGACTTTCCTCCACCAGTTGGCAATAGGGCGAGCGTATCCTTCCCCTCTAAAACCGAGGTGATAATCTGATCCTGGACCGGACGAAAATCCGAATAGCCAAAAACTTCCTGAAGAATCGATTTTGCCCGATCAATCATTTACCAAACAGGTTTTGATTTGGAAAGGAAAGCTGCAATTCCTTGTTTACAATCTGGACTCGCTCTTACTTTTGCATTCAATTCAGCAGCAAAATCTAACCCCTTCGTTCTAGTTTCTTTCGTGAGTTCGCGAAGAAGCATTTTAGTAGCAGTCATCGAAATGCTGGAATTTTTCATGATAAGCTTTTGAGCAAAGTCAAAAGCAGTTTTCTCCAACTCTTCAGACGGAATCACTTCTGTAATCAAACCCAACTCCGCTGCTTTGGAAGAGGTGATTAGCCCGCCAGAAAGCAGTAATTCTTGTGTTTTGGCACCTCCTATTTGCTCCAAAAGGAATACAGACACAAGTGCCGGCACAAATCCGATAGCCACTTCGGTGTAGCCAAAAAGCGCTGCTGGCGCTGAAAAAGCAAAATCACAAACAGTCACCAAACCGCATCCTCCGGCCAAGGCATGACCCTGAACAGCCGCAATGACTACTTTAGGGAAATTATAAATCAACTCAAAAAGCTCCTTCAAACTTCGGCTATCAGCCAGATTTTGTTCATAGGTGAATTCCTGCATTTGCTGTAAATAGGCTAAATCCGCTCCAGCACAGAAGGCTTTTCCAGAAGCACTCAAGAGCACAACTTTAACATCCTCATTCAATTCCATTGACCTAAAAGCCTCCTTTAAACCTGAAATTAATGCAGGACTCATCGCATTCCGCTTTTCAGGATTGTTTAGTTTAATGTATCCAATTCGATCTGAAACATGGCTAAGGACTACGCTATTCATAAGGTTGTTCTTTTTTGAATCAAGTTAGGTGCAAATAAGGCAATGCCAAAAAGCGAGCTAGAAAAGTATTCGAAAAGCAGCATCTCCCAATTTCAAGGTATCTCTCTTACTACTTGATTTCCATTCCCCTTCTGACCAAATGGCTATATCTTTTGGCTTTTGTAGGGGAAAATAAATTTCTGAGGTCTTTTGGTTATAGCTAACATTCAAAGGGAAAAGCTGGATCGTGCTAGCTGTCTCAAGTATTCCAATCATTGCATCTGGAACCTGCGGCAGTTGGTTTGAGATTCGATTCGGATCCACCACAAAGCTTAGCTCCTCCTGGTCGACCCCTTGATTCCAAGCAAACAATTTCTTTTCAAAACTAAAGTCAAAAACCTGACCTTTTTTCCCTTGATAGATTACCAATTCTTGAGCAGGTCGATTTAGGGCTTCAAAAAACCTGAGACCTGACCAAATTGAAAACACTGTGAATGACAGGTAAATCAATTGTTTTCGATTTCCAGTTTCCCAAGCGGACCAGACTAGTAAAGCCATCCAAAAGAGAATCATGCTCAATGGGCTGATAGTTAATCGATCTATTTTTCCCCAAGGCAAAACATGGAGCAATTGAATAAGTTGATTTTGAAACCAGATAAGCTTGCTCAAAAGCCAGCCTAAGCCATCCCCAAAAAATGGAACCCCGCCAAAAAGCACTAAGGGCACTCCGGCCTGCATAATCAAAAACGCTAAAGGAATAATCAACAGATTTCCCAAAAGGAAATAGGTCGGAAAGAGATGGAAATAATAAACTGAAAGAGGAAAAGTCGCAAGTTGGGCGGCAAGGCTTACAGCGGTAAGTTGCCAGAAGTATTCTAAAATTCGATTTCTTGGTAGCCACCAATTGAGGATAAGGGGCTGAATCAAGACTATGCCTGCCACAGCCAAGTAGGAAAGCTGAAAGCCAACTTCTTTGATCACTTCCGGATTTACCGCAATCATCAACATCGCGGAAAAAGCTAAAATATTGAAAATGGAAGGCTTTCGCTCACGCAATTGACCTAAGGAAAGTAAGCTAAACATGGTCGCTGCCCGAACTACAGAGGGCGAAAGGCCCGTGACTACTGCATAGACCCAAATCAACAGAACCACAAACAGAAGATAGATTTTCGACCATTTTTTAGAAAGTCTAAGTGGCTTCAACAAACCCAGAAACAGCGCATATATAATTCCTACATGCAAGCCAGACACCGCTAGAATATGCATCACTCCTGCCTGCACATAGCCTTCCCGAAGATCTCGGTCCAGTGATTGCTTTTGCCCAAGCAGGAGTGCTAGGGCGATCTGTTCTGATTGAGGATCAGGAATCTGATCTCGTAATCGCGTTGCCAAATGATTTCTAAAGTTGACTAGAAAAAATTCGAAACTTGACTCCCCCGCTTTTTCCAGAACCTGAAAATCTTTACCAATAAACTGTCTGAAGTAAACACCCTTTCTAGCTAAAAAAGCGCGATAATCAAACTCATGAGGATTTTTTGGAGCTCCAACCCTTTCAGGAGCCTTGCTCACTCTTATGACTTGACCGGGAAGCAGCGGTTCCGGTGCTTGGTGATATATGATCACCAGACCGCTAGCCGCTTTCCATTCCGAATCGCTTTTGATGGCTATAATTTCAAGAAGATTCTCAAAAGAATTGGGCTTCTGAAGGTCAAACTGGCGCACTTCAGCCAAATAGCTTTCAAAAGGTTCATCCAACGATAAAAGTACCGCTTGTCCTTTTTGATACCTACTGATTAAAACCCCAAAAGAAAAAATCAAAAGGTACCCTATCAGCGAAATAATCTGAAGCCTAGTCTGATTCGTTTTTAGGTTAATGAGCAAGAAATAGCTCAACACTAAGGTTAGGACAATTATAGCAATAGTCTTGATTCTAAAGAATTCAAAGGAATCAGCTAAAAGAATTCCTCCAATCAGTAGGGGTAAGTATTTTAAAAAAGGATAATCCGAGAATCGCATAACCAAAAATTAAAACTTTAATTTACAGTTTTTAGGTCATAAAAAAAGCCTCAATGATGAGGCTTAAGTATTTTTTTTTATTCCTTAGAATCGATAGCCTAGGCTAAATCCTCCATTGACTTCAACAGCAGCAAATCTATCAGAAACTTCGCTACTGAATCCACGAGCAATACTAGCGTAAGGACCAAATGCGAAATTTGAAAACTCCCATTTATATCCCACTCCTGCACCAAGTATAAAGGCATTCATAGAAGTGATAACTACATCTCCATCTATTACTTCTTCGAAATCTCCAAATCGAAGTTTGGCAAGTGGATAAATATAAAATCTAGCATCTCCTTCATTCCCTAAATAGAAATTCATAGAGGCTTGAACTGAATTAGTTTTATAATTTCTGCCTTTACCTTGAGAATTGAACCCAAATCTATCATTAATATGAAGCTGCAAGTCTAAGGAATGATCCTCACTCAAGAATTTTTCATATCCAATTTCGACCGAGGCCAAAGCAATCAGATTCATAAAATTGACTTTAACTTCATTTGAAAAATCCCCTCTACTGTTACCACTACTTGAAATGACATCTTGGCTAAAGGCCGCAGAAGTGATCATTAAGATGAGTGAAATTGAAAATAATATTTTTTTCATAACTGCGTCGTTTTCTAATCAATAAAACTTA
>CAWUWQ010000305.1:0-7132 GCA_963926065.1 uncultured Algoriphagus sp. | reverse complement strand
TTCCGCAGAAAGTGGATTCGAATACAAGCGTCTCAAGGCACCTAAATCCGCTTGATACGTATTGATCAGTTGGACCAATTCGGTGGCTTGCGCCAGAAAACCGGTAAAAACAAAAAGGATTACAAAGAGTGCTTTTTTCATAATGAGATTCAGCTTGGTGGTTTAAGCTCTAAAATACTAATTAAACCAAATAGTCACATTTTTAAATTGGACCACATAGTCACATAGAAAACATAGTTTTTAGGATATTTAGAAGATTTATAAAAATAATTTTCTTACTAACTTTTAAAGAAAATAATGATCACATCTAAGAAAGCGCTAGATAATCTATCCTACAAGATTATAGGAGCTGCAATTGAAGTACATAGGCATTTGGGTCCAGGCCTTTTAGAGAGCGTTTACCAAAAATGCTTGGCAATAGAATTTAAAAATCAAGAAATTATTTTCCGTCAAGAATTAAAAGTCCCTCTGGAATACAAAGGACAAAGGATAGACACTGAATTTAGATGTGATTTTCTTGTAGAGGAGCTGATTGTTGTGGAGCTTAAATCCGTTTCGGAATTATTACCAATTCACCAAGCTCAAGTAATCAACTATATAAACCTTCTTAAGGTCCCAAAAGGGCTTTTGATAAATTTCAATGTGGGCAATCTTTTCCATCAAGGCCAAAAAACTTTTGTAAATAAGTATTATGACGCGCTAGATCCATTCTGAAATGATTCAAGTTAACTAGCTAAGCTATTTGACCTATGTGTCTATGTGGTTCAAATACTATGTGGTTTTAAAAAATTTCATTTACGGTTAAAAAAACCGAAACACATACCCTCCCAGATCCTGGAAAGTTCCAGCCGCTCGAGTCGAGTCTTTCGAGGTTTTATTCAAGTATTCCTCCCAGCCTTTCGCATCCTCCAAGTTGAATTTCACCTCCACCAGTTTCTCTTCCGAAAAGCTATTCATCCCCCGCTTTTCATCCACCAAACCTAAATAGCTGTTTTCCGATACCTTATAGATTTTGGCCCAACCTTGGTCTGCCGACAATTCCAATCCGAGCGTTTCTGTCATAAAATTCTCCATCGGAAGCATGTCTTTGTAGTACAACCAAGTGATGCTCGCATAAAAATTAAACTCCGAACCTAAGCTGGTCGCCAGAGGCTTTAAACTTTTCAATTCGGGGATAAATCGCTCATTCTCGGGATGCATTCGGAACATTTCAAATTCCAATAAATAGCCCTCCGGATCCACCACCACAAAGCCATCATGCGCTCCATCAGGCTTGACCTTTAAGGCATATTTGATAGCTACTTTTTGGCTTTGAAGATGAGTATACCATGCCTCCAGATTGTCAGTCAAAAGTGCCAGTGCAACCGACTTAGCTTCCTTGCCAGTATAATCACTTCCTGCCAGACTTTTCAAAACCAGCTTCGAATCTCCTGCAAGTTGAAAAGTTGCCGAATTATCATTTTCGGAGATCATTTTCAAACCCAGCGTTTCACTATAAAAAGCCTTTGCAGCAGGCAAATCTTTATAAAACCAACTCAATTCTTGCCCAGATATTCCAAAGTCTTCCAAATCCCTGAACTCCGAATTTTGCGCCAGCAAATCATTGATTCGCGAAGCTGGGTATCCGAGCAGTCTACCAAAAGCTCTGGAGATGGCTTCTTTTTTTGTGCCTGAATACTCGCCTTTTGCAGCCAACTCATTTGCCTCAGTTTTTAGCATTTGGTAAGCCTCCAGACTTTTACCTTTGTACAAAATCAACACTTCCATATCCCCAACCGCCGCGGAATCAAACAGACTAGTTCCAATCAGTGCGGGCTCCCTGTAAAACTCAATTGTATATTTGGCCGCGAGGCGTTTTACCTCCGGTAAAAACAAGTCCAACTCCACCGAACTCATCGGCGGCCCCAATGCAATGGGCTTTAGGCCGGCTTGGACCATTTCAGCAAAGGCCTCTACCTGACCAGATTCTTTCAGAAATTCCCGATTGCTACAGGAAGAACACAAAAAAATCAAAACGAGCAATGCTAAAGGAGTAAAGAATTTCATGAAAGTGAGATGTCTAAATGGTTTCATTAATACGAATGCAAAGGTGGTTTTTTCTGAGACCAAATACCTGAAAAATGCATGCTGGAGCAACTCTTTTATAGAGTTTTGCCTCTGACAGTTGAGTCTTGCATTTATCATCATCTTAAAAAGACTTTAAAATCAATTCCCTATATTCAAATTACTAAGAGTCAACGTGATTCTAACTTTTCAAAAAAACCCAAACCTCCATCATCTTAAAAAACCACAGCAAATGGAACTCCTCATCAAAAATCTTTCAAAGACCTATGCCAATGGAGTGAAGGCTTTGAATGACATTTCTTTGACCATTCCCCAGGGGATGTTTGGACTGCTCGGTCCAAACGGAGCAGGAAAATCAACCCTGATGCGAACCATCGCAACCCTTCAGGATCCGGATTCCGGAACCATTTTTTTAGATGACATCAATGTCATCGAAGACAAGCAAGCCGTCCGTGAGCGTCTGGGTTATTTGCCTCAGGACTTTGGGCTGTATCCGCGAATCAATGCGGAAGTCATGCTCGATCACATCGCCCAGATGAAAGGAATCGGCAGTAAATCTGATCGAAAAGCCTTGGTAGAAACGCTACTTCACAAAGTCAATCTCTACAAAGACCGCAAAAAAGGATTAGGCACTTTCTCAGGAGGAATGCGCCAGCGATTTGGCATTGCGCAAGCTTTGGTAGGAAGTCCTTCCCTGATAATCGTCGATGAGCCTACTGCTGGATTGGATCCTTCGGAGCGAAACCGATTTTATAATTTGCTCTCCGAAATCGGAGAAAATACGGTCGTAATTCTATCGACCCACATCGTGGAAGATGTGAACACGCTCTGCTCCAACATGGCCATCATCTGCCAAGGTGAAGTGCTGATGCAGGGCAAACCTGCCGAAGGAATTGCATCGGTAGATGGAAAGATCTACAAGAAATCCATCGAGAAGTCCGATCTCGGAATCTACAGAGAGAAGTATTCGGTAATCTCCACCAAACTTCTAGAAGGGAAGCTCAGCTTACGAATCGAAAGTGATGAAAACCCGGGTGACGGATTCGTGCCGGTTCCGACTGATTTGGAAGACGTGTACTTCAGCCATATTTCTAAGAAAGTAGATCCGATCACCATATAATCGACGCTATGTTTTTAGATATTTTCATTTTTGAACTGAAATATAGATTCAGTCGTCCCGCGACCTATATCTATTTTGGGATGCTGCTTATCGTGCCGCTGCTTTTAGTAGGATTCGGTAATACTCCGGCATCGGAGAAGGTCTTCCACAATGCTCCGATTGTGATTGCCAACCTTCAATTATTGATTTCAATTTTCGGGATTTTGATTGCTTCGGCCGTGATGGGCGTACCCATCTACCGGGATCTTGAACATAAGACGGGGACCTTCCTCTTTAGCTACCCGATTTCAAAGTTTGCCTATTTCATGGGTCGATTCTGGGGTTCCTTTGTGACTCTGATATTTATCTCCTTTGGTAGCATTCTGGGATTTTATCTGGGAACGCTTCTCGGACCTCTCTTCGGTACTGATGCGCTTCGCTACGGTCCCAATGTGCTGATGAATTACCTACATCCTTGGATCACACTTTCCCTCCCCAACTTGTGGCTGGCAGGCTCCTTATTCTTTGCATTGATCGTATTTACTCGAAATATCAAATCGATCTATTCCGGGGGAATCGTGGTATTTATCATTTACCTCCTGGCAAATTTTCTTGCACGGGATATCGAAAACAAGAATTTGGTAGAGATTATGGATCCTTTTGGGATCAATACCTTCAACTTCCAAACTCGGTACCTAACTCCTTACGAGCAGAATAGCTTCATCCTGCCGATAGCGGGAAATCTTCTGATCAACCGACTCCTTTGGATTGGTATAGGTTTTGTATTTTTCATTGCCGCTTACATGCGCTTTAGCTTTACATATTTCTTCCAAACTCAACAGAAAAAATCCAAAGTCGAGAAAGAAGAAGCCAGCACTCCAATACTTCAAAAAGTAATGGCAAAAGCAAGCTTCGCAGGAAATTACCAATGGACCAGTTTTAAAACCCTTTCCAAGATCGAATTTCAGAATATCTTCAAAGACATCTACTTCAAATCGATCTTGCTCGGTGGATTGGTGTTTTTGATTATCGATTTTTGGATAGGAAACACCCTGTATTCAGTTCCGAACTTTCCCTCCACCTCCTTTTTGATGGAGTATAAAACCTTTGATTACAATCTCTTTGTATTCATTATCATCGTGTTTTTCACAGGAGAAAGCTTGCACCGCGACAAGTCTTCCGGCTATTCGGTCATCAATGATACCTTCCCGGTCAAAGACGGGACTGTGATCGCCTCGAAGTTTGCCGGAATGGCATTTATCTGTTTGATGCTGGCTACTATTCCGATTTTCGTGGGATTGGCAGTGCAGACCTTGAAAGGCTATTTCAATTATGAATTGAGCACCTATCTCGTCGATAGCTACTTGATTTCGCTACCGGATTACCTGCAAATGGTGATGCTGGTATTTGCAGTACACTTGGTGGTCAACAACAAATTTGCAGGCCACGCTGCGGCAATTGGGATTTGGTTGGTGATGATTGTATTCCGGAATTTTGCAGGATATAATTTCAATATGTTCTTTTTCTCCTACAAGCCGGGCTACCGCTGGAGTGATATGAATGGCTTGGGACATTTCGGCGAGCCCTTGCTTTGGTTCAACATTTACTGGACTGCCATAGGCCTATTCCTGATCCTTTTCTTTAGCATTTTCTACAGCAGAGGCACGGAGAATTCCTTTAAAAACACCTGGAAAACTGCCAAAAGCAGAATGACTCAAAAGACCTCAATCGCAGCCTATGTATTCCTGATCATTGGAATCGCTGCTGGAGGCTATATTTTCAATTCGGTTGTGTATGAAAATGGTTTCACTACAGGTGATGAAGGGGAATTACGACAAGTAGCCTATGAGAAGCAACTCAAGCAGTACGAGTTTATGGCTCAGCCAAAAATCACCAAAGTGAATCTCAAAGCCGATCTCTATCCGATGGAGCGGGATGCATACTTTGAGGCGCAAGTGGAAATGGTCAACAAAACGAATGAACCCATCGACTCGGTGCATTTCAACAGCACGAGCTTGACGGATTTTGAGATTCTCTACCAAGGTGAGCCTTTGCAGTACCGCTTCCCGCTAGTCTATGAACCTGCCAAATTCCAGATTTTTGGGGAAAAGCCTGAGCGAGAATGGTACAAGATCACGGCTTTGCCTCAGACGCTTATGCCGGGTGACACCTTGAATTTAGTCATCAAAAGCAAAGTCATCAATGATGGTTTCCCGAATTCCGGTTTTGGTCGCGAACTCGTGTACAACGGAAGCTTTATCGCCGGAGGAATGCCGGATATTGGGTATTCCGCAGGTGGCGAATTGGACAGTGATGAAAAGCGTCGGGAATATGATCTACCTGAAAAGCTTGAAGATCTCCCTCCACATGATGATCCTTATGGAAGAAATACCCTACTATTCGCTGATGAAGCTGACCTAGTTCAGTTTGAGGCGACGGTGAGTACGATTCCATCTCAGATCGCAATTGCTCCGGGCTATTTGCAAAAGGAATGGATTGAGGGCGATCGCCGTTACTTCCATTACATTCAGGATACTCCGATTCAGGCATTTTTCTCTGTACTATCTGCGGAGTATGAAGTACTACGAGACAAGACAACTTTACCTTCCGGAAAGGAAATCGATATTGAAATCTATTACCAAAAAGGACATGAGTATAACCTCGATCGTTTTGTCGATTCCTACAAAGACGGCCTGACCTACTTCTCCGAAACCTATGGAGACTTCCAGTTCCGACAGATGCGGATCCTGGAGTTCCCGCGCTACGCAGGTTTTGCGCAGTCCTTTCCGAATACAGTTCCCTTTGCGGAAAGCTTCGGTTGGGTCGCTGATTTCTCCGATCCGAACAGTTTCGACTACGTGTATTATGTAACCGCACATGAGTTGGCTCATCAGTGGTGGGGACATCAGATCACTCCAAACTATACCCGAGGATCGAATCTGACTTCAGAGGCCCTAGCAGAATTTTCTGCCTTGATCCTATCCGAACGCAAATACGGCAAGGAAAACATGAAGCGATTCCTGAAGGATGAGTTGGATGATTACCTCAGTGGAAGATCCAATGAGGGCAAAAAGGAAAATGTATTTATCAACTGTAACCGAGCCTACCAATGGTACAATAAGGGAAGTTTGATCCTCTATGGACTTCGGGATTTGATCGGTGAGGAAGCAATAGATTCCGCCCTGTATAATTTCAACAAGGAGTTTGGAATGAGACAGGCACCACCTTTCCCGGGAAGTTCGGATTTGTATCGACACCTGGCAGCAAAGACACCGGATAGCCTAATGTATTACCTAGATGATACTTGGAACAAGATCACGCTTTATGATAATAAAGCGGAAGAGGTAACAGCCAAGAAAATCGCTGAGGGAGAGTATGACGTGACGATAAAATTCCGATCTCAGAAACTCTATGCAGATGGCTCTGGAATGGAAACCAACGCCACATACGAAGGCGACTACATCGATATCGGGATTTTTGCAGCGGATGATCAAGATGCCCAGGGAAAAGACCGTGTCAATCCACTCTATATGCAGAAATACAAAATCAAACCCGGCGAGACGACCTTGACTATCCGAGTCAAAGGCGAACCTGCCAAAGCGGGCATCGATCCGCTGAATAAACTAATCGATCGACTCCCGGATGACAATACTGCGACGGTGGAAATCGACTAACACTTCAAAGCCTTATCGAAATCGGTAAGGCTTTTTTTATGAAAAATACCCCGTATAGGGTATTGTGGGAAAAGGTTTTAGTCGGATCTTTGAAAGAATGGAGCGAACGCTTACATCCAATATTTCTTCAAACTCAATCAATACGCAAAATTTATTGATTCAATAAAAAGGAGATCGCCTCCATATAGCTGATAGCATGCCAAATTTGGAGGATATCAACTATATAGCTGATAGGGAGACGTGGGAGCCAATTAAAGAGAATACATCAAAATAATTATGAAATTAAACAACGTGC
>CAWUWQ010000304.1:0-10178 GCA_963926065.1 uncultured Algoriphagus sp. | reverse complement strand
AGTTGAAATATTACCCTACTCACCAGCTTATAACTCTGCCTTTAAAGCAATCAATCAAGCGTGGGTAGAATCGCTCTTTTCTTTGGAGCCCTTGGATATTGCACAGTTCGAGCAGCCGGAGGAGACAATTGTGAAAACTGGCGGAACGATCATTTTCGCAAAACTGGGGGAGGAGATCGTTGGCACTGTGGGCTTATATAAGTCGGGTGATAATACCTTTGAAATGATCAAAATGGGAGTGGATCCGAAAGCTCAAGGTAAGGGAATCGGTATGCTTTTAGGCCAATCCATCATTGCTAAAGCATCTGAAATGGGGGGCAAAAAACTGACTTTATACAGTAATTCAAAACTAAAAGCAGCACTTCATATATATGAAAAGCTTGGCTTTAAATCTGTTACTCCAGAATCAGGAAAATATTGTCGGTGCGATGTAAAGATGGAAATGGACCTTTAGTCCTCATTTTTCCTAATTTTTATCATAATTTTAGCTGATTTTTGACATTTGAAAAGGATAGGAATGTGTTCAAATTGAATATCAATCAATTTTGAAAGCATTATGAAGAAGATACTTGTTCCATTTGATTTCTCATCCTATTCACTTGCAGCATTAAAAACTGCTCAGAAAATCAGTTCTAAATCTGAAGCTGAAATCATTTGTATCACAATTATTCCATCAGAGGTAGATTGGGATTTGCTCTCAGATGATGCTAAAAAAGGTCATTCTGAAATAATCGATGAATATGAGGAAGCAAAAGAAGTTCTTCCTGAATACATTCAAGTAATTGCCCCTACAAAAGCTCCAATCCGACAAATCATTCGAATAGGAGTTCCCAATGAATTAATCTTACGGGTAATTCAGGAGGAAAACGTGGATTTAGTTGTGCTTGGGGCGTACGGGAAAGGATATTTAGAGGGGAATTTTATAGGCTCCACCCTACAAAAAGTACTTCGAAAAGCCACTTGTCCTGTCCTGGCTGTAAAAGCAGCATTAGATGGGAATGACTTTCGGAAGGTCGCTTTTGCATCTGATTTTAGTCCCAAAGCCAAATTGGCATTTGATAAAATCAAACCTTTCATTAAGCTTTTCAAAAGTAGCGTTCATCTACTTTATGTCAATATTCCTGCTCATTTTAGGGCTACCTCAGAAATTACTTCTGGGATGAATGCTTTCATGAAAGGGAATGAAGAGCTGACTTTTCATCAGCATGAATTTAATGATTCCGAGATAGAAAAGGGAATGATTGCTTTTGCTGCAGCTCAGCATATCAAATGGATTATTCTCCTCACTGGCAATCATAGCCATGCGCCGACTTATCAAATTGGTACAACTGAAACTTTACTCTTTAAGAGTGATTTGGGAGTGTTGAGTTTGAAATACTAGTCTACCAGAATCTGAATCGTTTCTCATTCACTCGGTTTCTGAAAATCCAGTTCTCGAAAATATCTCTGGACATGTGGATCTCCACACCAAGATTTACCGTCATATAGCCATCGAAACGGTGGGTTAGTCCAGAACCTCTTCGGATTCTGCCTCCGTTTTTTAGGATTTTAGCTACATCTGGGAGTCCGTTTTCATCGATAAAGCTAGGATTTTTAATGGCTAGGCGTAGGCGGTCAGGGTTGTTTCCAGTGACATAGTCGTCCACTAGATCAAGGTAAAACTCGCTAACATTATAGGCTGAGATGTCATCCATATAATCAGTAAAGGTCCAGCGGTAATTTCCTTCTAAAGTAAAATCCATGTAAACATTAAATTTATACTTAAGGCCTATTCCTGATGGAATCACGACAATGTATCGCTCATAAGGGTTGTTTTCTAATTGTAGCGGACGAAGGTCCACCCAATTACCATCCAATTGAGTTTCTGGATTATTGGTAGACATGCCCACACCCACAAAAACATAAGGATTCCAAAGTGGCCGATTTATATTTTGAGTCTTTACGGGGAATAGGTAATATTCTACTATTCCTGTTAGCTCCCAGTTTTGAGCTCTAAATGTTAGGTTTCTCGGGGTTCGATAAGCCCTAGGATCAGAAGGTAAATCAGCACCAGACATTTTAATATACGATCCTTCTCCTCTAGCTCTCAAATGTGTCCCGAAAGTGTAGTGGAATGCAAAGCTAGCATTCCAGTCAGGCTGAACTCCTTCATTATACTTCCAAAAGGAATAGAGCTCTCCATAATACTGAGTAGGTCCAATGCTTGCTGATATCGACCATGGTTCCTCGAAACGATATCGGTAAAAGCTTTGTGAGTACGCAGAGAACGAACCGAGAAAAAGTAAAATGAGTACTGCTTTTTTCATAAAAATTTAATCTCAGAACACAATCCGCTATTAATTCGAAATTAGACCTTATTTATTAATTTTTCAAATCCTGAACCCAGGTTAAGATCTCGTTGCGGGAAAGGAATCTCCACACCTTCCTCTTTAAATTTTCGAAAGATTTCATAATACAATTGACTTTTGAGGACTTTAGGTCGGTTGATGTATTCGGAAGTCCAAACCCGAAGGCTGAAATTAAGACTGCTATCTCCGAACTCATCGAATAATACATCAGGCTCTGGTAAATTCAAAACACCGCTGTTATTCTTTGCTACCTCTAATAAGATCTTTTTTATTTTTTGAGGATCTTCTTTATAGGAGACTCCAACAGGGAAATTAAATCTGATGTTTCGGTCGTTATGAGACCAATTGATGACTTGGCTGTCAATAAATTGACTATTTGGGACAATTATGCTGATGTTGTCATTAGTCACGATCATAGTGGAACGCGCTGAGATTTTGATGACATCTCCGGAAACATCCCCGACTTCTATTCGGTCACCTTCCTTGATTGGTTGCTCAAAAAGTATAATTAGACCACTGATAAAGTTGTTTGTGATGTTTTGTAAACCAAAACCAATACCCACACCTACAGCACCAGCCAAAATACCAAAGGCACTCAAATCAAGGCCATTCGTTTGGAGTATAGAAAAAATACCTGCTAAGATTAAGAAGTATTTCACCATTGTTCCAATGGACTTACGGGTGCCTATATCCAATCGATACCGACTGAGAATCTTGTTGATGATGAGTTTTCGAATCCACTCAGCTCCGACAAAAAGTATAACGAAGGAAAGAATTAAGGTAAGTAATAACCCAATGGTCAATTTTGAATCACCTAGATTGAATAGGCTCATGTTCATTATTTCCTCAACCCAGTGGAGGACACCTTGGGCTTTTTCTTTTGCTACTTCGTTAATATTTTGTCCCATCTATTTAATTTACAATTCCTTCAAAACTAGCGGTTTATTTTTGAAATATTTATTAATTATGGTATATAAAATGAACAAAAAAATAAGCCAGATAGATTTTTTTTGCCTTTTTGCAAGAAATTCCTATGCCATATTATTAGATAGTTTTGGCTAATTTTGTCTCATGAGTAAACACAGAGAAGAATTAGAGCATCGACTCAAACTTCGGAATATCAAGCTTTCTGATTACGATAATATTCGTGAAATAATGATTTCAATCTATCGAAATCAAGGTGGAGCTTGGACCAAAGCAGAGTTGAAAAACCAATTGAAAGCCTTTCCCGAAGGCCAGATTTGTATCGAGGATAATGGTATAGTGGTTGCTGCTGCCCTTAGCCTTATTGTAGATTATGCACGATTTGGAGATAATCATACTTACGATCAAATAACCGGCTTTGGTAAATTTGATACTCATGATGAGGATGGAGATACGCTTTATGGAACTGATGTTTTTGTACATGCAGATTACCGAGGAATGCGAATCGGTAGAAGATTGTACGATGCGCGAAAAGAACTTTGCGAAAATCTAAACCTTCGATCTATCATTGCCGGTGGTCGAATCCCGGGCTATTCCAAATTTGCAGATGAGATGACCCCTCGTAAATACATCGACCTCGTTAAAAATAAAGAGGTTTTCGATCCAGTGCTTTCTTTTCAGCTTGCTAATGAATTTCACGTTCGAAAGGTGATCACTAAATACTTGCCTTCTGACCTTGATTCACGCGCTTATGCCACACTTTTAGAGTGGATTAATATCTATTATGAAAAGGACGAAAAGCTAATCGGAAATAAAAAGTCAATCGTGAGATTGGGCTTAGTACAATGGAAAATGCGTCGTTTTTCGAATGTTGATGACTTGATGCAGCAAGTGGAGTTTTTCGTAGATACAGTATCTGGATACAAAGCGGACTTTTGTCTGCTTCCGGAGTTTTTCAACGCCCCGCTTTTGGCCGAGTTCAATGATATGGATGCTTCAGAAGCTATTCGGAATTTGGCTGATTACACAGATGAGATTATCAGTCGAATGAGTGATTTGGCAGTGTCCTACAACGTAAACATTATCGCAGGTTCCATGCCAGAATATGACGGTAAAAAACTCCGGAATGTAAGCTACCTCTGTCGAAGAGATGGTACTCAGGATAAACAATACAAATTGCATATCACTCCTGACGAAGCATCCTATTGGGGTATGCAAGGAGGTAATGGCATAAATGTCTTTGAGACAGACGCTGGTAGAATCGGTATTTTGATCTGTTATGATGTGGAATTTCCTGAGCTAGGAAGAATCCTAGCTGAGCAAGAAATGGATATCTTATTTGTTCCATTTTGGACTGATACTAAAAATGCATTCTTAAGGGTAAATACTTGCGCTAGATCTCGAGCTATCGAAAACGAATGTTATGTAGCAATCACAGGCTCCGTAGGTAATCTTCCCAAAGTAGAGAATATGGACATTCAGTATTCTCAGGCTGCAATTTTCTCTCCTTCTGATTTCTCTTTTCCTCATGATGCCATGGTGGCTCAGGCTTCTGAAAATGAAGAGACCATTATTGTGGCAGATGTGGACTTGGACTTATTGACTAAGCAAAGGAAAACAGGAAGTGTACGAAATCTTGAACAACGTAGACTGGACTTATATTCGATCCAATGGAAACAGAAAAAATAATATCCACATATTTCGCCAATGTACCGGCTGAGGTTTTTGATAGGGCCTCAAAGATTCGGCTTCTAATCACAGACATCGACGGGGTAATGACTGACGGGGGAATCATCTATGATAATGATGAGCTGGAGTATAAAAAATATCAGGTCAAAGATGGTTTGATTGTTCATCACTTGCGTCGAAATAAGCTTATGGTGGGAGCGATAACCGGTCGAGAATCACCTGTAGTAGTAAATAGATGTGAGGAGTTAAAGTTTGATTTTCATTACCATGGCGTAAAAAACAAGGGTAAGAAACTTCAAGAAGTACTCGAGATTTTGGAGCTTGGGGCCGAAGAAGTGGCCTACATCGGTGATGATCTGATTGATTTGCCGATATTAGCTAGAGTTGGTCTAGCACTTTGTCCTTCGGATGCATTAGAATATATCAAACCCTATTGCCACTATGTTTCCAGATTTGCCGGCGGAAATGGTGTATTCAGAGAAGTTGGAGATTTGATCTTGCATGCCCAAGGGTTCCTAATACCTATCATAGAAAAATTAACTCAAAAAGAAGATGAACAGAACTGATCAAATCATGAAAATCACTGATTCGGTGATTTTGGGCCAAGATAAGCCGGTGTTATTCTCAGGACCTTGTGCCGTAGAGAGTTTTGATATCTGTTTGGAGATCGGGACTAAAGTGAAAGCTTGGGCAGATCAACATGGCTTTTCATACGTATTTAAAGCTTCTTTTGATAAGGCTAACCGAACCTCATCTGGTTCATTTCGGAGTATTGGAATGGATAAGTCGCTAGAGGTTTTGCAGCGTGTTGGGAAAGCACTTCAGGTTCCTTTGGTCACAGATATTCATGAAAGCTACCAAGCTGCAGAGGTTGCAGAGGTGGTGGATGTACTTCAGATTCCAGCATTCCTTTGTAGACAAACCGATTTGCTTTTAGCAGCGGGGAATACAGGTAAGGCAGTTAAAATCAAGCGCGGCCAATTCATGGCGCCGGAAGACATGCAATATGCCGTGTCAAAAGTACGGTCGACTGGCAATGAAAATGTCTGTTTGACTGAACGTGGATTTTCTTTAGGCTATCATAATCTAGTAGTGGATATGCGTGGCTTGCCCATTATGAGACAATTTGCCCCAGTTGTTTTCGATATTACCCATTCTGTACAGCAACCTGGTGGACAGGGAGGGTCGAGTGGAGGTCAGCGGGAGTTCGCTCCTGTCTTGGCTCGCGCAGCAGCAGCTACTGGGATTGACGGATTTTTTATTGAGACCCATCCTGAACCGGCTAAAGCACTAAGTGATGGTCCAAATTTGATTCCACTCCATCGTATGGGTGACTTTTTAGAAATGTTGAAAGCCGCCTGGACTTTAGGTAGGAAGTATCAGGATTTTCAAGTCCAATAATAATGTTTGCTCGGTTTATTGCGCTCTTAATTCTATTCGGAGGATCGCTTATTCAAAATGGGTATTCTTCTCAAATAACTGATCAAATCAGGATTCGCCTCGAATCAGATCAGCCAGGTGAAAAAATTGAAATCCGAGGAACTTCATTGAAAAGTATCGATGAAATCCAACGCTTTTATGCCAATCGAAATTTTGAGGAAATCTGGTCAAAGAATGGGATACTTACTGAATTAGCGTATGAAATGCGATTTGAGATTTATCAATCCCAATTTGATGGTTTAAATCCTGAAGACTACAATATTGAGCTAATAGAGTTGTTTTTCTTAACTTTTGAATCCAATAAAAAAAGTAGAATTGTGAATAATCCGGGAGATGTAGCCGATTTAGACTTGTTGTTGAGCGACGCATTCTTTTATTTATCCCGTCATTTAGAATTAGGCAAAATTGATCCAGCCTCATTAAAATCCCATTGGGAAATCACGTCCAAAACTAAGAAAGTGGACTATGGTACTCTACTTATTGAAGGTTACAATGCGCGTGATATTCGTAGACAACTTGAAAAACTCTATCCCGATTTCGCCATGTATAGAAAGGGTAGAGAAGTATTGAGAGCCCTTGATGAGCGAAGAAAAACAGATACACTGAACTGGAAACGGATCAAAATTGATAAAACCATCAAGGTAGGAGATGAGAACAATTCAATCTCTGTGCTTAGACAAAGGTTAAAATTCTGGGGATATCTAATTGATTATCAATTAATAAGTGAGAAGCGTTACGATTCTACCATGTGGCTCGGGGTAAAATCTTTTCAAAAAAATAATGGAATGGAGGCCGACGGTGTTATTGGGAGCATGACTGGTCAAGCCTTGAATGCATCCCCATCAGATCTGATGGATAAAGCTGCGGTGAATCTAGAGCGGCTAAGATGGCTTCCGGATACGGTGAAAACTGGAGAGTTTATTTTAGTCAATATTGCGAATTATCAATTGGATTTTTTGAGTAATGCAGACACCTTACTATCAGCACGAGTGATTGTAGGAAAGCAATACCACGAATCTCCCATCTTCACAGCAGAGATGAGCTATATCGTTTTTAGTCCTTATTGGAATATTCCCTATTCGATCACTAAGAATGAGATTATGCCTGCAGTGAGAAGAAACTCAAACTACCTCAGCCAAAAAAATATGGAGGTGGTGACTAGTTCAGGAAAGCTAGTGGATCCAAAAACGATTAATTGGTCAGCTAAATCATTCCCATATTTGGTTCGACAAAAGCCGGGAGGAAGTAATTCTTTAGGGTTAGTGAAATTTATGTTTCCCAATAAGCATTCGGTCTATATTCATGACACACCGGCTCGCTCTTTATTTGATAAAAGGGATCGAGCCCTAAGTCATGGTTGTATTCGTATAGAAAACCCAGCTGATTTTGCTGCGCTATTGCTAAAAAATGATCCAAACTGGAATTCTGTTACAATCGATTCAGCTATGCATCAGAGCAAAGAGCAAATCGTAAAACTGGATCGAAAAATTCCAGTTGTGATTCTTTATCTTACTTTCTGGGCAGACGCACAAGGAAATGGTCATTTCCGACCGGATATTTATGATCGGGATGCTGAGGTGATTCAGTTACTCCGAAATTAAGGTTGGAGTAGAGGAGAGTTTTCTAGGTAATTTTCATTTTTTGCAAAGACAAATAAAAGTGAGCCATCTTTAATCAAGTTGATGGCTTTGGTTGAAAGTTCTGTTGGTAATGCTGGACAGCCTAGACTTCTCCCCAGTCTTCCATTGATTTTTGCAAAAGCCTCACTGGCATAATCTGCTCCATGAATGACTATAGCTCGATTTCTGGCTTGATCATTCACTCCTTTTTCCAATCCATCCAAACGCAACGAGTAGCCATGTTTGCCGATATATGTCTCTCCAGTCTTGTAGAAACCAAGACTACTTTGGAAAGATTCTGGTCGGTTGGAAAATTTGCTTGCCATTAATTCTCCAGAGTTTCTACCATGAGCTACAACCGAGTTGAGAAGGATTGCATTTTCATTGAGATCAATTATCCAAAGTCTTCGTATGGTAGAGGCAAGGCTAAAATCAATAATTGTAAGCAAGGGTGACTTCAACTCTTTATCCATTTTCTCCCAACCTGAGTAGGCTAATTCGAAGATTTCTTCGGAAGGCAAATCTCCATCAGAATTAGTTAATGTAAGGTAGATTTCAGAAATGGGATCATTCTCCGTTGTAATTGGAATAGCCCCGGGTGAATCCCCAGTGGAAAAGCTATTCAAGAGAAGTAATACTGAGAAGAAGAAAGAAAGTAAACTCATAATACGTTGATTAATACAAAGATAATGCTAGGATTTTATTTCTGAAACTTATTTGGCTTGGTCCCTAGAATTCTGATATAAATCAAATAATCCCAATTCCAACAAATTGAACCTTTAGAATACTAAAGTTGGTTTAAAAGAGTACACTTTTAGACGAGCGATGTGCGCTAATTATTAATCTGTATTTTTACAGATAAAGTTCAGAAAACAATTCGTTGAATAGCAAGTGTTTAAATTTCTTGTTTAATGAATTTTAAAAAAAATTAAACAAAATAATAAAAACAGGGTTCAACATCCAATGAAAGTATCCGTATTCAGAAAAGAGCATTTCAATGCTGCGCATAGATTAAATAATTCTTCTTGGAGTGAAGAGAAGAACAAGGCCGTTTTTGGGAAGTGTAGTAATCCTAATTACCATGGACATAATTATGATTTGTTTGTGGAGTTGATTGGTGAAATTGACCCAGAGACTGGTTATGTCTATGATATGAAAGTCTTGAGTGACCTGATTAAGGAATACGTACTAAATAAATTTGACCACAAAAACTTAAACTTGGATACCGATGAGTTTAATCAACTTAACCCTTCCGCTGAAAATATTGCAGTGGTTATTTGGAATATTTTGAGGGAAAAAATTGATCGGAAATTCGAATTAAAGATTCGACTTTATGAAACAGAAAGAAACTTTGTTGAATACAATGGGAATTAAGATTTCCGACTCTTCCTTTGAGGAAATAGGAGAAGAGCACGTAGGGACATCATTTGAAACTCCTCTAAGAGAGGATGCATTTGAGATGGATGATGAGCTCAAAATTGAATTAATAGAAAAGCATTTCCGTGAGATTATGCATATTATGGGACTGGATCTTACCGATGACAGTCTGAAAGGCACGCCGCATCGTGTTGCTAAGATGTATGTTAAAGAGGTTTTTAGTGGGTTAAATCCTAAAAATAAGCCTGCTGCAAAGCTTTTTGAAAATAAATATAAATACAATGAAATGCTTGTGGAAAAGGATATTACGTTCCATTCCCACTGTGAACATCATTTTGTGCCAATTTATGGTAAAGCCCATGTCGCTTACATTTCAAATGGTGACGTTATTGGACTTTCTAAAATCAATAGAATTGTCCAATATTATTCCAAGCGACCTCAAGTACAGGAACGTCTTACAATGCAAATTGGAAATGAATTAAAAGAGGCCTTGGGCACAGAAGATGTAGCGGTAATCATGGATGCCTACCACATGTGTGTGAGTTCTCGTGGAGTTCAGGATACAAATAGCTCTACAGTTACTTCGTTTTATTCAGGAAAATTTCAACACGATGAGCAAACTCGACTGGAATTCATGAAATATATTGAGCTCAAAAAATAACAGTTTAAGGAACTAAGCCAACATTAAACCGGATTTCTATCCGGTTTTTTTTTGACTCTTTCTAAACAAAAGTCATCATAAACTACTTTTAAAAACAATATGAAAGATAAAAACATTGTA
>CAWUWQ010000303.1:0-12151 GCA_963926065.1 uncultured Algoriphagus sp. | reverse complement strand
TTCTTTCTGGCAATCGAAGGCGTCGCCAATGTAGCCGAAGAAGCTAAAAACCCCCAACGAAACATTCTGATAGGATTTGGCTCAGCCATTTTTACCTTGGTGATCTTGTGTGTATTGACCTTTACCTCTGCCGTAGGAGTGGATGGCTGGGAAACGATCGTTTATCCTCCGGGAAGTTCAGAACCATCTGATTCTCCACTGCCTCTTGCCTTGGCAAAGATCGTCGGAGAAAGCAATATCCTTTACCATCTCTTGATTACTGTAGGCCTTTTTGGTTTGGTGGCTTCCTTTCATGGGATTATCCTGGCGGCAGGCCGATCTACCTTAGAACTTGGAAGAGAGCGCTACGTCACTCCTTTTGTGGGGAAAGTCAATGCCAAAACCAAAACTCCAATCAATGCCCTAATTGTAAATATGGGAATTGGAATTTTGGCTTTACTGACAGGCAAAACTGGTGAAATCATTACCATCGCATGCTTTGGAGCACTGACTTTATACATCGTATCGATGATTGCTTTTTTTGCTTTGAGAAAAAATCATCCTGATTTGGAGCGGCCTTTTCGGGTTCCACTTTTCCTTATTTCCCAGCGATTGCTTTAGTCATTGCAGTAATAGCAATGATTGCCATGAGCATTTATAATCTGGCTTTGATGGGAATCTTCTGGGCGATTGTGGCTTTTGGGTATGTGAGTTTTAGATGGTATCAGCGAGAGGGGTAATTAAAAAATTCACAGTACTGGTTATTGGATCAAAGGGTAATGTTCGCGATCTTAAAGGTTTATGGTTTGTTGGAGAAGAAATTAAAAACTAGGTTGAAGGGGCTTTATTATCAACGAACCAATATTCAATGTTTGAAATCTAATGGACCAAATAGCAAGTATCATTATTTGGGTAATCGTCATTCAGGGAATATTCCTTGGGTTTACCTATATATTCTCTAAAAAGTCGAAAAGCAACGCAAATAAGATTTTAGGCTTTTTTATACTGGCTTTTGTTTTTGAAGCCTTGTCTAGTGATTTCATTCCGTACAATTATGTTGGGAATTACCTAATGGGAGATTATTTCGGGATTCCTGAGGTAAAGCTGTTTTTCCCCGCCTTATTCTTAAACTACATTTTAGAAAAACTGGATCGAGTATATCCTTATAAAAACTACTTAAGGATCAATTATTTCTTTGCACTGCTTATTCTCTTATTGACACCTTTAAACATTGGCCTGCATTTAACATCAGGCGGCTCAATTAGAGGTCTTTTTGGAGTAGAACTTACGAATACACTTTTTATGACCTCACAGTATTCTGCTTTTGTCTTAACTGTGGCAGCATTCATCATTTCGATCGCGGAGACTTTTCGGTATAGGAAAATGGTCCAGAATGAGTTTACGGACTTCGGTATGCTTCAAATCAACTGGCTTTGGCAATTCATCTTTCTTTTATTCCCCATTATACTTCTATGGGGTTTTGATTTGGTGTATATCATTATGGGAGGAACAGGCCCCTCCGAATTTTTGAGTTTTACCTGGATGTTTGTTTTTATGTTTCTTTATTTCTTCAGCTTTAAAGCTTTTAAAAACCCAAATCTTTTTGAACAAATACCTCTAAGCGCTCATAGGGAAATTAGAATTCAAAATGAAAAAAGAGAAAATCATCCGTGTACGGAAGAGAACAGTGCAAAAATCATTTCAGCAATGGAAATTCAGCACTTCTATTTGAATGAAGAGTTGACTCTCCATTCCTTTGCCAAAGAAATCAATATGTCTTCCAGACAGATTTCATCCTGTATTAATAAAAACATGGGACAGAATTTTAATGAGTGGGTAAATAATTATAGAGTAGATAAAGCACTTCAAATAATCAAATCAGATGAAAAAAACAGTCTGTCAATTGAAGGGATTGGAAGTGATTCTGGCTTTAAATCTCGCTCTGCGATGTACGCTGCTTTCAACAAAAAATTAGGGCATTCTCCGGGGTATTATAGAAAAAATTGATGTCCTGAATCCTGTAATCGGTAGTAAATCTGTCCTGATTTTAGTAAAAATAAATTGGGTTTGTCCTAACTCCTGTATCGAGTACATACACTATTTTTTTGTCGTACCAACACCCTATAGTTTCGGTAATACATTCTTAACAAGTAAAAGTATTACTCTAAAATTATTACGACATGAAAGCACTATTCCAACCTACCAACAACTCAAACAGAATTGAAGTTGTAGACGCGCTGAGGGGATTTGCCCTCCTAGGAGTTCTCTATGCCAATATCCCCTTTGGAGGAGATCCCCCAATAGAATCAACATACGATGGAATAATTCACTTCCTATACTATTTTCTGATTTCAAAGAAATTCATCACCATATTTTCTATGCTATTTGGTTTTGGCTTTTATATCCAATTTTCAAGAGCTAAAGAGAAAGCCATAAATTTCAATAGCTATTTTTTGAAAAGAATGGGGCTGCTTTTTTTAATTGGCTGTATTCATTCTTTTGTGCTTTGGAACGGTGATATAATAATGTCTTACGCTTTTGGAGGTGTCTTTTTATTACTATTGAGAAATTGGTCAGTAAAAAAATTGATTATTCTGGCTATCACATTCAACGTGATATTAACGGGAGTAGTGTTTATTGGTAACAGTGCCTTAGGATGGGCTGTTTATGACTATGATTTTGCCATCAACACCGAGCTTGCCCTGACCAATTCTTATTTCGAATATGTAAAAATGAATTGGATTGCCTCTCCTTGGGTAAACTTTCTAAATGACATGCCTTTGACCCTATTTTTCACTTTTGGCAATATGCTAGTTGGAATGATCTTGGGGAAAATTGGTTTTTTCAATCCCGAAAATGGCCTAAAGCGACTTAAAAGATGGTTTGTTATCTCAGGAGTGATTCTTGGAATTCCCGCCAGCTATTATTTTTACTTATTAATGACTGGAAATTTAGAATTGGATCTACCCTTATTATGGGTTCCTTTTGCGATCATAGTTGGGATGTTATTTCAAAGTCTGGCTTATATCACCCTATTTGTAGAACTATACAAACTTGCCTCTATTCGTAAGATTTTATCAGGGTTCAAATATGTTGGAAAAACAGCCCTGACTAATTATTTAAGCCAATCTGTATTTTATCTGATTGTTATTTACCATTGCACAAATCTGTTTCAGTTATTTGGAAAGGTCTCTGAGCCTGAGAACTATTTATTAGCAACATCATTTTTCATTCTTCAATCTTTGATTAGCTATTATTGGTTAAAGTCTTGGCGTCAAGGTCCTGTTGAATATCTGTGGAAAAGATTAAGTTATTCAGCAATTAAAAGCGGGAAATAAAATTAATCGTTAGCGCAAACCTATTTGCGAAAAATCTCTAAAACTGGCCCTAGCTAGGCGTAGGTTTCAACTACGCCTAGCTATTCTTCTGCATTTCAAATTATAGTTTTCAAAACAATAACCCGATCCTCAAAAGAAGTTTTTCCAAAATCACTTCCCAATCTAAAATGTATTCCCAATTTTAGGGTTTCACCTTAGTTAAACTTTTCAGAAATGATGCGCCGCTTTTCCCAAACACTATTTTTTACCGTTTTCATTCTTGGATTTAGCCTTTCTGGATTTGCTCAGGATGAGGTAAAATCGCTCAAAGTCATGACCTACAATATCTGGAATGGCTTTGACTGGGGAAAAGATTCTTCGCGCCAGGAAAGCCTAATACAATGGGTGAAGGAACAGAACCCCGATGTGTTGGCAGTGCAAGAACTATGTGGATACAGTGAGGAAAAGCTTCGCCATGACGCCGCCCAGTGGGGACATCCCTATGTTCAGATTTTGAAGGAGGGAGGATATCCTACAGCGCTGACGTCCAAAGAATCCATAGAATTGATAGAAAAAAATGTGGATAACTTTTGGCATGGTTTGCTCCATGTCAAAACTTTCGGGATCGACTTTTTCGTAGTCCACCTGTCCCCGGCGGATAGTGATACCCGATTGAGAGAATCCAAACAAATCAAATCCCTAATCAAAGAACTGCAAAGTGATTCTTTTATCATTCTAGGAGATTTTAACACCCAATCTCCATTTGATGCCTATTGGCTCGAATCCAAAAAGGAATTGAAAGCAAGAATGACGGGAAATGATAATGAGAAATACAGCAACCTTAGATTAGGGGAATTTGATTATGCTCCGATGGCAGAATTCCTTTCCATCCCCGCTATCGATGTGAGTTTGGGGAAAGCAGATCTGGAAGAAATTTTTACTTTTCCTACTCCGGCAATCATTGGCTTATTTGATCAAACGTCAGAAACCATTATCCAAAACCGGATAAGAATCGATTACATCCTAGCCAGCCCATCACTCGCTAAGACCTGTTCCCAAGTGAAAATTTTCAATCATGGTGCCACAGAAACGCTTTCGGACCATTTTCCGATGATGGCAGAATTTCAGATGAGTGAAGAAAAATAAATAGATTAGAAGATAAAGGTTCAAAATGACTTTCCGTGGACTACTGATTGAGGATTTTGGGCTATTATTCACCATTTTTAACACCTAAAATCCCTCTATTTTTTAATAGCTGGCGTTACATTTACCTATGATTAAATCCAAATTTAAACTGTTGGCAGGGCTAGGAATTGGCTTGCTGGTAATGGGTTGTAATACCTCTTTCTTAATCACCGCTCCTCCAATCAGTTATTCTAATACCAGTCCCAAAATAGCTGAATTGACAGAAAAGGAAGCCAAACATTGGGGACATTTAGATATTCAAAAGGACACCATTCCAGGCATGAGTGTGGACCGTGCCTACGCTGAACTTTTGAAAAAGAGAAAAGGCGAGCAGGTGATCGTTGCTGTGATTGATTCCGGTATTGATTTGCTTCATGAGGATATCAAAGAGGTGCTTTGGACCAATCCGGGCGAGAAGCCGGGCGATGGAATAGATAATGACGCAAACGGTTATGTGGATGATATCCACGGATATAATTTCTTGGGAGAATCCTTCAACGAGCAATTGGAAATGGCTCGGATATTACGACTAAAAATTGGAGACGAAGCCTATCAACAAGCTGCCAAATCAAAATTAGATAAGAAGCTTAATGAGGTCAAATTAGCTTTACTTCAACTCAATCAAATTGAACAATTAATTAGCATGGCTGATCAAAATATGCAGAATGCTTTGGGTAAAGAATTCTATTCGCTTGCCGACTTGCAACGCTATCAGCCTAAAAATACTCAAGAAGAAAGATTGGTTAGCTTGCTTACTCAGGTAGTTGGTATGGGGCAGGAAATTCCAGAGGCAATAAAAGATTTGAAAGAAGAAATCAAATATTATGGAGATCAGCTCAATTACAATCTGAATGTAGACTTCAATGGGCGTATTTCGGTTGGAGATGATCCTTATGATATTACTTACACTGACTATGGCAATGGAAATCCAGCTGCCAGAGACCCGGAAGAAAGCCATGGTTCGCATGTGGCAGGGATTATTGCGGCCACCCGCAACAATAAAAAAGGGGTAAATGGGGTCGCTAAAAATGTCAAAATCATGTCTATTCGGGCTGTTCCCAATGGAGATGAATTCGATAAGGACATTGCACTAGCAATTCGATATGCAGCAGACAACGGGGCGAAAGTGATCAATGCCAGTTTTGGAAAAGAATTTTCTCCCAATTCAGAATGGGTATATGAGGCCTTGAAATATGCTGCTTCCAAGGATGTTTTGTTTGTTCATGCCGCAGGAAATGACGGGATCGATCTCGACTCGCCGGAAAACACTAATTTTCCTAATGACAATCTCACTTCAAACTCACAAGAATTGTCCAATAACTATCTTACAGTGGGTGCCTTGACCCCAGTCTATGGAGTAGAAATGGTTGCGGTATTTTCCAATTATGGAAAAGAGAGTGTGGACGTCTTTGCTCCAGGTGATGAGATTTATTCCACCATGCCTCAGGATTCTTATGAATTCCAGGGCGGCACTTCCATGGCGGCTCCTGCAGTCGCTGGTTTAGCAGCTCTGATAAGGTCTTATTTCCCAAGTCTGAGCGCTGCTCAAGTAAAGAATATTATCATGGAATCCGGAATTTCACCTAATCTGAAAGTCCAGGTAGGTGGGCCAGAAGGGGAAGTAAAATCATTTTCAGAAATCTCAAAATCCGGCAAAATTGCCAACTTGTATAATGCCCTGATCTTGGCAAGTCAAGTTTCTAATGGAACTGAAAGCTTGTAAAAACTTGATTCTGGCGAATATAAAGCTCAATTCTTCATAAAAAAGCCCAAACCTGAATTCTCAAGTTTGGGCTTTTTCGATCTTCTGCCTTTCAGCTTTTTAGCTGCAAGCAATTTTATTTACTCTGGTTTGATGTCTACCACCTTCAAATTCGGTAGTAAGAAAAGTCTCAGCCAGCTTTTCAGCTAGTTCATAGGATATAAATCGGGCAGGAAGAGCTATCACATTCGCATTGTTATGCTGTCTTGCCAAAGCTGCCAGTTCCACGTTCCAGCAAAGTGCTGCTCGGATTCCTTGATGCTTATTAGCTGTGATTGCCACTCCATTTCCACTTCCACAGATTAAGATTCCGAATTCATATTCTCCAGCCTCGATCGCCGAGCTCAGGGGATGGACGTAATCCGGGTAATCTACAGAAGCATCTGAAAAAGGCCCGAAATCTTTGACCTCATAGCCGAGCGAATTAAGCTTTGCAATCAGTTTGGCTTTATATTCAAATCCTGCATGATCGCCTCCTATGGCTATTTTTTTTGACATGATTTATTTTTCTAATTTATTAAAGTGCGTCTTCAATATCATCCTGAGCCGCTTTCAATGCTCTTTTTTTCTCCAAGCGTTTTGCAATTTGAATTCCTGCCTCATATAGCACCAAGATCGGCATTGCTATTAATATCTGGCTGATCACATCCGGAGGAGTGATAATCGCTGCCAAAATCAAAATCACCACGATCGAATGTCTTCGGTAAGATTTCAGCATCTTCGAAGTAACTAATCCCGACATGGCCAAGAAATAAACCACAACCGGCAACTGAAACATAATTGCAGAAGCCAAGACTAACATCGTCAGCGTGCTCACGTAGGATGAAATGTCAAATTCGTTGAGTATGCTCGGATCCAATTGATAATTGGATAAGAAATTGATCGAAAGCGGGGACAGGATAAAGTATCCGAAACCAGCTCCCATAAAGAACAACATACTCACAAAGAAAACCGCTCCTTGTGCTGCATTCTTCTCTTGATCATACAGTCCCGGACTGATGAATCTCCAAATCTCCCAGAAAACATAGGGAAATGAAGCAATAAATCCAACCACCAAACTTGATGTCACGTGCATGGAAAACTGCCCCGTCATCTGTCTGCTCTGGATTGTAAATGGCAGCTCATCGATACAAAGAGCAGGAATGCCCAAGTAATCACTGAGACTACAGAGCCAACGATAAGTAACAAAATCTACTTTTGATGGACCCAGAATCACGATTCCGAAGACAAAGCTTTTTGCTAAAAAAGCGATAACCGTGAAAATAAGGATTGCTGATATGGACCGAAACAAGTGCCAGCGCAATGCTTCCAAATGATCCAGAAAGGACATTCCTCCCTCTTCTTCCTCTTCTTGATATTGGTCTAAAGCCACGGGTGTATCAGCTACTTAATAAAGTGGAAATTGAACCATCCATGAGTTGACCTCACTTTTGATTTTTGCCAATTCGGCTTCGTTGTTATGATTCATCAATGCTCGATCGATGAGTCCAACGATTTTTTTCATATCATCTTCTTTCAATCCTCTGGTAGTAATCGCCGGAGTACCTATACGCATACCGGAAGTCACAAATGGAGATTTGGTGTCAAATGGAACCATATTCTTATTTATGGTAATATCAACTTTACCAAGTGTTTCCTCTGCTAGCTTTCCAGTAAGCTCTTTATTTCTAAGATCGATTAGCATCAAATGGTTGTCTGTTCCACCAGAGATTAGTTTGTATCCTAGATTTACGAACTCATCAGCCATTACGGATGCATTCAATTTTACCTGAAGGATATATTCCATGTATTCATCAGACATACACTCTTCGAAAGCGATTGCTTTAGCAGCGATGATATGCTCCAATGGGCCACCTTGAGTTCCTGGGAATACACCCATATCCAAAAGCGAAGTCATCTTACGGATTTCACCTTTTGGAGTAGTTAATCCCCAAGGGTTGTCAAAGTCTTTCCGCATCATAATCAAACCTCCTCTTGGTCCTCGTAGAGTCTTATGAGTAGTGGTGGTCACGATATGACAATGATCCAATGGATCATTCAACAAACCCCGTGCAATCAAGCCTGATGGATGCGATACGTCTGCTAGCAGAATTGCTCCTATTTGATCAGCAATATCTCTCAACCGCTCGTAATCCCAGTCTCTCGAGTAAGCAGAAGCCCCGCAGATGATCATCTTTGGATTTACTTCAAGTGCTTTTGCCTCCACTTTATCATAATCGATAACTCCAGTCTCCTCTTCGACCCCGTAGAAATGAGGATCATAAAGCTTTCCAGAAAAATTAACTGGGGAACCATGAGTTAAGTGCCCACCATGAGCGAGATCAAAACCTAAAATAGAATCTCCCGCTTTCAGACATGCTAGAAAAACTGCAGCATTTGCTTGCGCACCAGAGTGCGGTTGCACATTGGCCCAAGTTGCTCCAAAAAGTTTTTTAGCTCGATCGATCGCCAATTGCTCGATTTCATCAACGACTTCGCATCCCCCATAATAACGCTTTCCGGGTAAGCCTTCTGCATATTTATTGGTCAATACGCTACCTGCTGCTTCCATTATTTGCTTACTGGTGAAGTTCTCCGAGGCAATCAGCTCAATTCCTCTCTTTTGTCTGTCTTCCTCTTGAGCTATTAGATCGAAAACCAGCGAATCTCTTTTCATAATTAGGTGTTTGAAGGCGAATATGGGGTTAGGCCTATGGATAAAAAATCCAAGCCGTACGCCCCAAAAATAACCCGAAAGTCCCGATTATCCAATCCTTAAGCTCGATACAAATCGGGAATGAAAAGGAATTCTTATTTTTGAAGGATGATCAATTTCAAATTTCGCCCAGAAAGCTACTTCAGTGGAGGCAACAATTCGGTTTTACTGGTAAAATTGAATTATCCAGAAAGCAAATGGGGTGAGCAGCTGAGTATCTATGCACATGAAATCGATCACAGAATTCAATTGGAAGCGGTGGATTTCTATGGAAATGATTACCTGCTCTACCCTTCTTCTGTAGATGAACCACTCTCCTTGGAGGATTTGGTATATCTATTGGAAGGAATTCAGCTGAACAAAGATGAAATTCAAGGCGGAATGGAATTGATCTTAGATGGAATTCCACTAGTGGAAAGCTCATTCTATCCTGAGCTTAGTAAATATTTTGACGAAAAAAGAAAAAGTTTCGGATTGGGTTAAAAATCAAGAAGTGCCTGTTTATCCTTTGTGACTTGGTTGGTTCTAAACCAAAAGTCATACGTTTCAAAATCTAAGCAGTCTGTCAACTCAATCCCCTGAAACAATACTTTTCTTAAGCTGCTGAATGGAAGCCAGTGTTTAATCAATCTTGCTTGCTCAATCGAAAGCTGAGAAAGTTGAATCCACTTTTTCCCATTGATAAAAATTGGTGTAAGTTTAGTCATACCCTTTTAAACATCATAAATGTAGTCTAGTTTTCAACTGACTACGGTTTTAAAAAATTAATTTTATGTTAATTAATTGTAAAGTTCTCAGATCGAAGCGATGCTAACGCTATTTTTTGCGGTGGTGCTTTTAGCACTGGGTCTATATTTCCAATCAAAGCCTAGCTTCCCCAAGGAAAAAGTGAGCAAGTGGGTCAATTTCTACCTATTCAATTTTGTGCTGCCTGCATTGGCATTGCTTTACATACCACAGATCGATCCTGGATGGGAGTTATTACTCCCGATCTCAGCGGCATGGTTCACTTTTTTTTGCTCTTGGGCTCTTTTCGGAAGCCTTGGAAAAATCTTAAACTGGGATAATGCAACCACTGGCTGCTTAATTATTGTCTCTGGCTTGGGTAATACTTCATTTCTTGGTTTTCCAGTAATCGAAGGCTTATTGGGAAGGGAAGGCTTGCCTACTGCTTTGCTGATCGATCAGGGCGGATCCTTCTTATTGGTTTCTTCGGTTTCTATTATTGTAGCATCCATCTATTCGCATCAGGAAAGCAGTCTAAGTAACATCCCATTGAAAATTATCAGTTTTCCTCCATTCCTGTTTTTGATCGCCACACTTTGCATGAGTTTCCTTGGATGGAAAACTCCGGAATTTATTTTACCGCTAGCTGCGGCAATCGGTAAAACCATGGTTCCCGCCTCAATTTTCGCTATAGGACTTCGATTTAGGCTGGATTTTGAATCCCTGAATTCCAGATTTTTCTGGTTGGGAATAGGATACAGATTATTATTAGCACCTGCTTTGGTATGGTTGATCTATCGGAATTTCAACTTCGAAGATGAATTAATTCTCCATGTCACCATCCTAGAAAGTGGCATGGCTCCCATGATCACGGGCTCATTAGTCGCTATTCAATATGACCTCAAGCCAAAACTCGCCGCACTACTTTCGGGATTGGGAATCCCGATCTCCGTGGTGAGTATATTGATTTGGTACTTTCTGCTTCAGTAGATCAGCTCAGGATTGGCTTTACCATTTCGGTAAACTCTTGGTGGATCAAGCCATTGGTGGCAATAATCTGCCTTCCAAAAATAAAATCTCTCCCCTCTTTAAAATCAGTCACTTTCCCCCCAGCTTCCTCTACGATTAAGGCTCCTGCCGCAACATCGTAGCTATTGAGGTTGTATTCAAAGTAGCCTTCAGATCTCCCTGCTGCCACATAGCAAAGATCCACAGCCGCGCTCCCAAGTCGACGGAGCCCGTGTGTGCTTTTCATCAATTCCTTCAACACATTCATGTACTTATCGATCAATTCAAAATTGTAATAGGGGAATCCAGTGGCAATTAATGATTCAGAAAGGCTTTTTACCTGACTTACTTTGATCCTAGTGTCATTGCAATATGCTCCTTCACCCTTCATGGCATAGAAACATTCATGTCTATTGATCTCATAGACTACTCCCAAAATCACTTCTTCCTTTTCCATCAGTGCAATGCTGACCGCATAAACAGGAAGTCCGTGGATGAAATTAGTAGTACCATCCAAAGGATCGATAACCCAAGTCAATTCTGCAGCAGCTTTGGCAGCGGTACCCTCCTCTGTGATAAATCCTGCCTCTGGTAGGACCTTCATCAATTTAGATACAATGAGTTTCTCAGCTTCCTTATCTACATACGAGACCAAGTCATTGAGGCCTTTGTGCTCTACGTCCTTCGGATTGAAATGCTGTCGCTCTTTTCTGATAAAAGCTCCAGCGGCTTTGGCGATCTCTTGAGTTTGCTCCAGGAGTACGATAAGCTCTGATTTTGTCAGCATTGTTTTATGCTTTAGGGTTTTTACCCGCCACTGTAAGAACTATTTCGCCCTTCAATGGATTGGTTTGATAATATTCAACTAATTCGGCCAAGGTTCCTCTGGCATTTTCTTCATGTAGCTTAGTCAGTTCTCTAGATACACAGGCCTGACGATCTGGCCCAAATGCCTCTGCCAATTGCTCCAAAGTCTTCATCAAACGGTGTGGCGATTCATAGAAAACCATGGTTCGAACCTCTTCTATCAAATTATCAATTCTGGTTTTTCGACCTTTCTTATGAGGCAAAAAGCCTTCGAAGACAAAACGATCATTTGGTAATCCGCTATTGATCAAGGCGGGGATCAAAGCTGTAGCTCCTGGGAGACACTGAACATCCAAACCAGCTGCAAGTACTTCCCGAATGAGTAAAAATCCAGGATCAGAGATAGCAGGAGTCCCTGCATCACTGATTAAGGCAAATACCTCTCCTGCCTTCATGCGATCCACTAAGCGCTGTACTGTCTTGTGTTCGTTGAAAATATGATAGCTCTGAAGTGGTCGGGATATCTCCAAGTGCTTTAGCAAACTACCACTCGTGCGCGTATCCTCAGCAAGAATGACATCGGCACTCTTCAAGATCTCGATTGCACGAAGCGTGATATCCTTAAGATTGCCAATAGGTGTTGGCACTAGAAATAAATTTATTCCTTGGTCA
>CAWUWQ010000302.1:0-5188 GCA_963926065.1 uncultured Algoriphagus sp. | reverse complement strand
GCCAAAGTGATTTTTACACTTAGGCCTGAGATTAATCTCTTTACTGAAGAGGCTCAATATTGGCTTTGGTCTCAAAATCTTGAATGGCATTATTATTCCAAACCGCCCCTAATCGCTGCTTTTAATAAAATAAGCACATCTATTTTTGGTGTCACAGAAATAGGGGTCAGAATCAATGCAATACTTCTAGGTCTCGGTACTTCTTGGATTGTATTCTTATTTAGTGATTACCTGTATAACAGTAAAAAAATAGCGTTCTGGGCATCAATTTTTGTAATGTGTATGCCCTTTTGGATTTTGTTCTCCACTTTTCATTTGACAGATTCTGAGTTGCTATTTTTCTGGATTCTAAGCCTTTATTGGCTGTATAGAGGATTGAAGGAGCAAAAACGATCTTGGTGGATCTTGGCAGGTTTAGCTTCAGGTATTGGTTTGATGGCCAAAAGTATTATGATAGTCATAGGCCCGATGGTTCTCGTTTATCTACTTTACACTCGCCAATGGAAGAAAAATCAATACTCATTTTTTCTTTTCTTGCTTTTAGGCGCGATTGGTTTCCTGCCAAGTTTTATATGGAATTGGCAAAATGATTTCAATACCTTTCGACATTTGGCTAGCTTGGGCGGAGTATCAGGCTCAGAGGATGGTTTTCAGTTCCTTAAATGGCTTGCTAGACTAGGTGAGTATCTTCTAGGTCAGCTGGCAATGATATCTATTTTTTTTCTACCTATTTTTTTCTGTTCCGTCAAAAGTTTGAAGTCGGCATTAGATTCAAAAACAACCTTTATTCTTTTACCAGTTTTTTTCTCCTGGCTTGGGTTTGGGTTGCTGACAATTTTCACCGAAGTAGAAGCTAATTGGCCAGCTTTTGCCTATGTGACTTTACCGATCTTCATGAGTAAATGGATCTCAGAACAATCGTTTAAATGGGAGAAAGTGAGGAATGTAGGAATTGCATTTAGCCTAAGTCTTCCTCTAATTTTAGTTCTTCCTGGAGTTTTCCCCTTGAAAAATCTTGAACTTATAAAAAGTATCGAGCGCAATTCATTTAAAAGACTTGCTGGTTACCTGGACTTGGGTAAAAGAATTGACTTCTTGGAAGATAGCCTTGCTATTGAACAGCCGATTATATTTTCAGAAACTTATCATATGGCCTCAGAGCTTGCCTTTTATCTCGAAGATCATCCTCAGACTTATACCATCAATTTAGGCGGTCGAAAGAATCAATTTGATCTCTGGGAGGGAATAGAGAAATATAAATGTGTGCCCAGAAAAGCAATTTTTGTAAGTTGGAATTTAGATTCTCCAGAAGAGGTCACTCATTTTGAGCAACTGCTTTACGAAGAAAACTTCCAAGTGGAATTTAGAGGCGATTCCCTGAGAACAGCTAAAATCCGAGTTTTTGAAAATCTTTTGGATTATAACCCTGTCCGTCCAGATGCTTTTTGAATCATTTTTTCCCCAGCCAAAAATAGATTTTACCGTTTTCTAAAAGCAAAATTTCAAATTCAGGACTTCCCGCGGCCAAGAGTAAATCTGGAATCGCTTTAGAGTCCCAATTCACCGTTGTGGTTATGATTTGGTATTGAGAAGTGTCTACTTTTTGCAGGAACTTATCCTCGATAATCAAGTTTGAAAATAGATTTAATCGATCTTCCCAGCCTTCCTTTGGCAGATCAATTAAATCATAATTCGGCCCAAGCCCTATTCTGATTTTACTGCTTACATGGAGATTACCAACAAAAGCAATCTGTTGATCTTCCAAAATCTGATTTTCAGCCACGAATTTATGGATCTGCTGTCCTTGATCCGGAAGGGAAATCCTGAAAGTAACAGTAGAAGCAAAATAGAAAAGAAGTAAAATACTATAGGAAATAGCCTTTGGAAGTTTTTCACTTAAGAAAAATAGTCTGATCAAATAGACTAGAACCAAAAACCCAAAAGTAATTTGAAACCAAATCCAGAATTCAAAAGTCATTTTGAAATTTAGCCACAAGCTGAAAAGAGTAACAATTAAATTCAAAATCAACAAAACTGCTAAAGCGATTTTCAAGCTATTTTTTTGAATTTCAAATTTAGCTTCAATCAAAAACCACCCTATCCAGACGGCAATGACTGGTGCTACAGGCAGCAGATATCGCTCATAAAATTTACTCGTCAGCGCACCCATTCCCAAAATCGCCAAAGTCCATACTACTGCAAAAATGAAAAAGGCCGGATTTTGACCCCAAAGCTTTTGAAGCGTCTCTTTGCTTTTCTTCAAGCCAAAGAATACCCATGGGAGAAACATTACATTCAGTAGTAGGAATGCTAAAAGTCCATTTTGTAGGATCAGAAGAAATCTGGAAGTGACCCGTGTGCCCACTTGATCATGCAGAAAGCCATCTAGAAATGATGGGCCATGAATTTTCCACATGGCGCCAAACCAAAAAAGGCTAATAAATATGCCTGTAAGAATTGCAGGATAATAGAGAATTGTTTTCCAATGGATTCGATTCCATGGATTCAAAAGTAAAACTCCAAATCCCAAAGCGCCAAGTGCTGCGGCCGGAAGCCCTTTGACTTCAAAAGCCAAAGCCAAACTTATATAAAGTATCCAGAGATACTTTTTTGGGGCTTCATTGCCAAAACGAATCAGGCCCGCAAAACCCACGGCGCTTGCAGTCATCGTCAATACCAGTAGAACATCAGGAATGGAGCGGGTTGCCGAAAATATCAATACTGGATTGGCAGCCATCATCAAGGCTGAAATTCCGGCAATTCGACGATCAGCAAAAAGAGTTTTGGAGAGCAAATAAGTAAGCCCTACAGTCGCGGCACCGGCAATAAGAAAGAAAAGACGCGAAGCAAAAGGCGTAACCCCAAAAAGTTTGAATCCTGCTAAAACAGCCCAATAAGTTAAAATAGGTTTTTTAAACCGTAGCTCTCCACTCCCTAGATAAGTGGTAAGATAATCACCGTTTTGAAGCATTTTCACCGCTGCATCGGTGTAGTACATTTCGTCCGGATAGTGCATATGAAAACTCAATGCAAAGGGCCCAACCAATACTGTAAATACAGCCATGACTACCCAAGGATTGATTCCGTATGCTTTTTGAGACATGCGGCAAAGATAAGGCGAAAGGGATAAGAGTCCCCAAATTTTATTCTGCTTGTGGGTAAGTTCATCGCTAATTTTGCCGCAGGGAGTAAAAAGCCCTATTTTTAACCAAATTTTAGCACATGGGCAAGCCACTATTATCAGTTGTGATTACCGTTTACAACGAGGAAGACAATATTAGACCTCTTTTAGATCAAACCTACGATGCCTTAGCTGCGATCGATTATGAGGTGATTTTGATTGAGGATGGGTCTACTGACGGAACTGTACGTGAAGTGAAAAAACATGCGAATGAGCGCACCAAGCTCATTATTTTTAATCGTAACTATGGACAGACCACAGCATTGGCTGCAGGAATAGATATGGCTACAGGGACTTTTATCGCGACCATGGATGGAGACCTGCAGAATGATCCCACAGATCTGCCGATGATGCTGAATAAGGCGATTGATGAAGATTGGGATGTGGTAGCAGGTCGTCGTGCAAATAGGAAAGATGGTTTTGTACTAAGAAAAATTCCTAGCAAAATCGCAAACTGGGTGATCCGAAATACTACAAAAGTTTACCTGAACGATTACGGCTGTACACTAAGGGTGTACAAAGCTGAAATTGCCCAGGGAATGGGGCTCTATGGCGAATTACACCGATTCATTCCGGTATTGGCCAAGCAGCAAGGAGCTCGAATGACAGAAGTGGATGTAAAGCATCATCCAAGAATTCATGGCGAATCGAAATATGGTCTAAGCCGGACTTTCAAAGTCATGTCCGACTTGATCCTAATGCTCTTTTTCCAAAAGTATTTCCAGCGACCGATTCACTTATTTGGTGGAATAGGAATCATGGCGTTTTTTATTGGTGTTTTAATCAATTTTTACTTGCTGATCCTAAAGGTTTTGGGAGAAGATATCTGGGGTCGCCCAATTATGATTTTGGGATTTATTTTGGTTATAGGAGGAATTCAGTTTATCACCACAGGAATCATTGCGGAGATTATCGTGCGAACTTACTTCGAATCTCAGAATAAGAAGACCTACACCGTGAAGGCGGTGTTTGTGGGAGAGCAAGTGGCAGTGGATAGTCAGCTGACTATGACAGAAAAGGATCCCTTGTGAGATTTTAGGAAAGGTATCTGAAGCGTGATTTGATTTGAGAACAAGTATATAGTAACCCTCTATTTAGTGGCTGAATTAAACCGAAATTTTTCCAAAGGATTCAAGACAGCTGCCAAGCTAGGATTGACAGGCTTTGCGCTATTCTTAGTTTTTCGGAAGATCGATACGGGACAGCTATTGGCAATAGTCAAAACTATTCAATGGTATTGGCTGATACCTGCGGTTTTACTTTTTGTGGTCAGTAAAGTGTTTACCGCTTTTCGCCTCAATCAATATTTTAAAAATATCGGCCTTTATATCTCCGAAGAACTCAATCTCAAGCTTTACCTCATTGGGATGTTTTACAATCTTTTTCTCCCGGGGGGAATCGGCGGAGACGGCTATAAAGTATATCTTTTGAATAAGCATTTTAAAACTCCAGTTAAAAAGCTGATACAATCAGCACTTTTGGATCGCCTTGGAGGTTTAGTGGCTATTTTCTTTTTGCTTTTCGGACTTTTCCTTTTGGTAGATATTCAGATTGATTTCTTGGAAACTGAAGTTTGGAATGGCTTAATGATCGCAGGATTGATCTTGACAATTCCTGGATTTTGGTTGGTTCAAAAATTTCTGTTTGCTGATTTTCTGCCCTCCTTTTGGTCGGCAAATGGCTGGTCGATGGCAGGACAGCTTTTCCAGTTGGTCTGCGCTTGGTTTATTTTGCGTAGCCTTGGGGTTACAGAAAATATCCTAGCCTATCAATTGGTCTTTTTACTTTCCTCTATCGTAGCAGTTTTGCCGCTGACAATTGGTGGAGTGGGAGCACGGGAATTGGTTTTTGTCTATGCGCATACGTATGCTGGGATCGAGGAAACTGCCGCAGTGGCTTTCAGCTTGATTTTTTTCTTGATTTCAGCAGGGGTTTCCTTGGCAGGGGCTTTTGTAAGGGTTGAGTTGAGTGGTGAGGGGAAGCACTTTAACTTGAACAGTAAATTGG
>CAWUWQ010000301.1:0-5603 GCA_963926065.1 uncultured Algoriphagus sp. | reverse complement strand
CCTCTAAGTTTTGCAGATAATTTATCTTTTCGTTTGAAACACAACTAAATGCTGTAACGGCAAATAAAGTAATTGTTAGACCTTTCAAGGACTTCAACATATAAGAACTTTTAATTCAATTAGGGAGAGTAAAGTTATGTGAAATAGCTTGTTTAACTTTCAATCAATTTGAGATTATTCCATTTGATATACCTTTCGGGTAGTTGCTTAGCGCACATTTGACCAAATAGGCATAAAGAATTCTTATTCTTTCCATTAATCTAATTTAGAAAGCCGGTCTCTTTCTCGATTCAGATCCTCCGCAGTATCAATTGCTATCGGCAGGTGATCTGTGTGTACCATTCGGATTTTATACCCATTTGATAAAAGCCTGAGCTGCTCCAGCATCTCGATTTGTTCCAAGGAGCTTTTTTCAAGTTTTGTAAATGCCAAAAGGACTTCCCTTCTATACCCATAGATCCCAATATGTTTCCAATAATCAAAATCTGTCAAGCCATCCCGATCAAACGGAATCCTTGCTCTTGAAAAATACAGTGCATTGCTGGACTCATCAGTTACAACCTTGACATAATTAGGATTTTCTGCCTCCGCTGCACTTATCTTACACATTAGCGTGGCGACCTGTACCGAAGGGTCACGAAAGCACGCTACCAAATCGGTCAATGCGCTGGTATCCTGATTGGGCTCATCGCCCTGCACATTGACGATAATATCTCCATCCAGTTCTGATAGCGCTTCCGCAATCCGGTCAGAACCGCTTTCATGAGTCATTTTGCTTCGGAACACTTTCCCGCCAAGCTCCAATATTTGTGCTGATATGGCCTCGTGATCAGTAACTACCCATACTTCATCGAAAACTCCAGTAGCCACCGTACTTAGATAGGTCCGCTGTATGACTGATTTCCCACCGAGATCCTGAACAAGTTTCGCAGGGAGACGAGTGGAAGCGTATCTGGCGGGGATTAGGGCTATGATTTTCAAGTTACTAGGTATTTTTTCGGTTCTCAGTTGGCGGTTGTCAGTTCTCGGTTGTCGGTTGTTGGTTCTCGGTTGGCGGTTGGCGGTTCTTGGTTGGATTCGGAAACTGGAAACTTACTTCAATCTAAAAGCTTTCTTTACCTTTTTCCAGATATTGCTATCCACCTTCTCCTTCTTTATTTTCTTACGCTTAGCGTCCAGATCATCCCCATAGTAATTATACATATACTTATTATTCTGGGAGTAGAGATAGGTATTACCATAGCCATAATTATAACCTTCGTAATGGTATCCTGAATTGAGGATGCCATTAAAAACCCCATAGACATTTTTGACCTGCTTATTATTAAAGAGGTCATTGATCATCACCAAGTGATCCTTTACCGTATAATTCTGACGAACCACATAAAGATTGATATCAAATAATCGCATCAAATCAATCGTCTCTGATACCAAGCCCATTGGAGGTGTATCAAAAACAATAACATCAAACTTGGTCTCTAGGTAAGTTAAAAACTCAATCAATTTAGGTGTTTGAAGTAATTCTGCTGGGTTTGGAGGGATTACTCCCGATGGCACAAACCATAAATTCTCGTGATCAGTCTTCAAAATAATCTTGTCCGCATCCACCTTTCCTATCAAATAGGTGGAAAGCCCCACCTTGTCTGACTCTCCAAAATAGGAAGCCAATTTTGGTCTTCGCAAATCCCCTCCTACCACCACTGTTTTCTTTGAGCCCAAAGCCATAGCTGAAGCCAAATTGAGTGAGGTAAAAGTCTTCCCCTCCCCGGAGACCGAAGAAGTCACCAAAATCTTTTTGGTGTTTTTTCCAGCGGCCAGATAGGTGATCGCAGAACGAAGTGATCGGAAGGACTCTGCTACCGCAGACTTTGGGTGCTGAAGCACAACCATATTGGTATCCTTTTCACTATATCCAACTATACCTAGCTGAGGAATCATGAAATGCTTTTTCAGATCTCGCTGATCTTTGATGCTATCATCGAACATGTCACGCACGATGACAAAGCCGAATGGGATTAAAAAGCCCAAAACAATCGCCAAACCATAATTCTGCTCCTTTTTCGGAAAAACTAAGGTGCCTCGCTTCGCATAATCCAATATGGCATTGTCTGACACGTTAGATGCTCTGGCAATACCAGCCTCAGCTCGCTTTTCCAATAAATAAGTAAAAAGTGACTCCCTGAGCTTAAATTCTCTGAAAATCCCAGTGTATTCTGACTCTGACTCTGGCAAAGTAGCGAACTCTGCATCATAGATTTCAATGTCTGCCTGAATGCTTCGCTTCTTTTTCTCAGTATTAGCGATTAGATTCAAGATATTCTCAAAAAGTGCATCTTGGATTTTCTCCATCTGCACATCAATCTTTAATACCTCCGGATGTTTTTCATTTACCGTCGCCAGTAGTTTTCTTCGATCTTGGGAAAGCGTGACCAAAGTCTGAATCAAACCATTCAAAAGTGGATCAGGAACTCCAATCACTGATGGAGCAATCACATCCGAGAAATCCTTACTCTTCTGCTCCATGTAAGACTTGATCTGATTGAAATAATCCAACTGATAGTCAATCTCAGCATTCATTTCATCCAGATTACTCATTTTGCCCAGAATACTGGAAAATTCAGCTGAGATATCCAGCAACTTGTTTTCCACTTTAAAATCCTGCAACTCTCGCTCTTTTTGCTGTAGGGAATCCTTCAAAAAACCCAACTGCTCCTCGATAAAGGCCAAGGTATTCTCTTGTATCTTATTCTTTTCCCTCAGATCATACCCGATATAAGCCGCCATCAAGCTATTAATATAATCTCTTCCCTTCTCCACCACTTTGGAAGTCGTACTCAATCGAAGCACAGAACTGTATTCATTTTGAAGCGCTACCTGTATATTCCTGGCATAAAACTCTTCTAATTCTGCTGGATTGATCAGCTTGAATATTATCGGCTCATTGATTTTTCCTGGATTGATTAGATTTACGGTGAACTTGGACCGACCTGTTTCTATAGGCTCTCCAAAACTATACGTCTTATTGTACAAAGCATCATCTCCTGCTGCCATAGCGGAATTGAAATCCATAAAACCAGATTCATCAGGGAGTATTCGAAAGTTTTCGTCTGATAAGATGATCAATTCCAACGGCGTATCAGAGACTTGAACATGCCCCCAGTCTACATCGACCCGAATGGGAGATCGATCATATAGTTCGATTGGCTTGATCGTAGTCTTAGCATAGTATTCCACATCAAAATGGAGATTTTCTAAGGCATCATGGGCCAGCCCTTTCGACTTTAGTCTAAGGATGTCATTCTCAAGATTTAAGCCTGAAGCGAAAATATTAGATCGATCCAGAATCTTCGCCTCTGGGGAAGTATTCGTTTTGATCAGCATAGAACCACTCACCTCATATACATCTACCGTATAGCGATGAAACATAAAAGTGCCAAAGACAAAAAGAACAATAAAGAACCCGTACCAAGGCCAATAGCGAATGTATTTGGCAACGACGTAGCGAATCTCTAATGCTTTCTCCTCATTATCCAGTTGACTTAAATCTAATTTCTCCATAGTTTAATTCCCCGTGACTAGATTGATCATCAGCAAAGTCGAAGCCAAAAGCCCTGCAAACAGTGCCAAAGACGCAGTTAAGTTATCTGCTGCACCGATTTGCCTGATTTTCATAGGCTCCATATACAAGATATCGTTTGGCTGAATAAAATAAAAGGGACTAGCAAGCAAAGCACGATCATTTAAATTGATCTGATGAATCTTGCTCCCTCCACCGTATTGCCTGATAATAAAGAGTTGGTTTTTCTTTCCCAGAAGCGAGGTCTCGCCACTATTTGCCAGCGCATCAAAAATGGTCGCTCGATTTTTATAAATAATCTGAACTCCTACACTATTAAACTCACCCAGTGTGGTGTAGCGAATTCCTGCAATTCGAAGTTTCACAAAAACCTCCTCTTTGAAAAAGGAATTAATCTCCACTTCTACTTTTGCTTTCGCTTCCTCCTCTGTAAGTCCTGCAATCTTGATCTTTCCCAGTTTGGGGACTTCTACGCTTCCTTCCTGATCTATCGAATAGCCAAAAAAGTAAAGTGGATCTGAACCTTGGCCACCTCCACCCATTCCACCTTGTCGCTGACTGTTTTGAAAAGAAAAAGCTTCGGTCAATTCCGCATCCGAAGTTGCGAAGTCAATCTCCACCATATCAAAAGGTTGTAAGATATACCTATAGTCAACCGTGGCATAAGGTATAAACTCATCCAGAGCGATCGGGGTATTATCCGGCAAGTTCTGTAGGTAAGTGATCCGCTTATTACTGATACAGCTACTGGCCAAACAAACCAAGGCAACTAAATACAGGGTGTTTCTCATGTTTTGCGTTTATAAAAAAAATACATTCAAATATAGAAAAATTGTTTTGTAAGCGCTTCTTTTGAGGACTAGGCCTTGGGGAAAATAGGCTTGGGTACACTTCGGTGAGATACGCTTCGCAAAATACTAGCTAAGTGCCTTATTTCCGGGATCAAATCGAAAGAGTATTCCCTCTCTAACTCATTTGTGCCTAAATTACCTTTTCAAATTCTTCAAAAATGATCATCCGAAAAGCCACAGAATCTGACATTCCCCAAATCATAGAACTCTTAAGAATTTCCTTGGGGGAGTCTTTGATGCCCAAATCTGAGGCACTTTGGCGATGGAAACATCAAGACAATCCTTTTGGTGCTTCACCAGTCATCTTAGCTGAGTTAGACGGTAAACTAATCGGAGTTCGAGCATTCTTACACTGGGAGTTTTGGGTGGATGGAGCTATCCAAAAGGCCTGTCGGGCGGTTGATACGGCGGTACATCCGGATCATCAAGGTCAAGGGGTTTTTAAAAAATTGACGCTGAGTCTCCTCGAAGCAATGGAAAAGGAAGGGATTGACCTAATCTACAATACCCCCAATGCCGACAGCCTTCCCGGCTACCTGAAAATGGGTTGGGAAAAATGGGGAAAACTGTCACTTACGCTGGATTTTCACTTGAATTCTAACAAAAATAAGCATTCAATTAATCCGGGAAGTTGGGAAGAAATCCAAGTCCTAGTCTCCAAAATCGAAGCTGATTCGACTACCTACGGGCAAACCTATTTAAAACCAGGCTACTTGAGCTGGCGCTATCAGGATAGTCCAATCTGTCCCTATCACTTTCTCAGCAATGACAGTAGCTACCTGCTTTTCTACCGAATCAAAGAAGGGAAAATGGGGAGAGAGCTTAGAATATGTGATTTTTTTAGCTTGCCGGAATTCTCCAAAAATGATCAGGAAGCCCTTAATCAAGAGTTAAAAAAGACCGCCAAGCTAAGCGGCGCTCGGTTCAGTTCTTTCGCAGGAATGAAAGCTAAAAAAAACAGCCCTCTTAAACTAGGATCACTTCCTGTCCTAAAAGTTGGGCCCCTAGTGACTCTTCGTCGACTTAAACCCGAACTCAACCCAATGGAGCTGGATTGGAATTGGAGCTTGGGTGATTTGGAAGTGTTTTGAAATAAGATTGTTTATGGGTGGGAAATTGGGAGATTAGGGAAAAGGGATTGGGAAATAGGAAAAAGGGATTAGGGAATGGGGATT
>CAWUWQ010000300.1:0-6641 GCA_963926065.1 uncultured Algoriphagus sp. | reverse complement strand
GCATATGGACAATTGGATCACTCGATTCCGATCAGCTACTCCTACTCCAGGAAATGAAAAAGTATTGATCCCTGGTGACCCGGAGCGGGAACTGGAAGGAATTCGAATGAAGGAAGGAATTCCTTTGTTGGACCCAGTGGTTAAGGATTTGACCGAGTTGGGAGAACGGTTTGGGTTGAAGCTTTAAGAGCCGCAAGGAGAAAGACGGAAAAAGGAATTAATCTGTAGAATATTTCGACTTGAGCTTATTGGAGTAAGTTCAATTCAATTTTTTAAATTGAAAAAGTATCCAATTAAACATGACAGATAACCCTAGAAAATACAAACTTGACAGAACCGCCTTCAGCGCAAGAAATGCATCTGACTCAGTCAACTATGGGGAGGAACATCGGAAACTCACTTGGCAAGTACGGCTCAAAATTCATCGCTACCTCAATAGTGTAGCTTTTGGATACGACATCGATAATCCACCTCGAATGGATAAGACAGTTTTTAGCATGAGATCCAGGAAATAATGGGAAATATTTTTGATGAAGATTTCCGAGAATTTATTGTCGCACTCAACGAGAATGAAGTAGAATACATTCTGGTTGGAGGATTTTCAGTTATTCTTCATGGCTATTCCAGAACTACCGGAGATCTAGACATCTGGGTAAATAAAACCAGTGCTAATTATCAAAAACTACGGCTTGCATTTCTGAAATTTGGGATGCCACTTTTTGATATGACCGCCGAAAATTTTCTAAATCATCCTAGTTGGAATGTTTTTACTTTTGGGAGATCTCCCATTGCTATTGATATCATGACTGCCGTCAAAGGATTAGATTTTGACGAAACTTTTAAAAACGTAAAAATATTCGAAGAACAAGGCCTAAAAATTCAGACTATTCATAAAAATGATCTGATCAAAGCAAAACAAGCTTCCAACCGACCGAAAGATCAGGATGATATCGCCAATATCCTTTGACACCAAATTAAAGGACATTTTCAATGTTTATTAAATGAGACAAGACTAAATGAAGATCCTCACCCTATCTCCTCACACCTCTTGTGGGACAAATCCGAAACTTTCGAAGCAATTCAATTCCTTGCAATCCTTATTGGAAGCAATCGGAAAGAAAGAAGTCCCAGAAGTGCAACTCCAGAAAATCAATGAAATCATTGGCGGGATCAATGTTTTTTCGGGTACAGATCAAGAATTGATAAAAGCCATCAAAGCAGGGCAGTCCATTTTCATCAAACTTCTCGAAAAAGAGCTCAAAATAGTCCCTCAAAACCACTATCAAATGCAATGGATGGTCTTGGGAATGTCTGTATTTGGGCTCCTGTTAGGAGTTGCCTTTGGTGCCGCAATGGGAAATATGGGACTACTGGGAATCGGATTGCCTATCGGAATGGCCATTGGTATAGCAGTCGGAAAGGGAATGGATACCAAAGCTAAAAATGAAGGGCGACAACTTGACTGGAAATCTTCTTAATTCTTTCAAAGGGGAATTTAACCTCCCATCCTAGTAGATTTGCTCAGTTGCCGTCTTTTCGTAAATTGATTCTCAGATTCATTTCAACCCAAAAACCTATGAACCAATTAAATAGACGAGATTTTCTAAAAGGATCCTCAACACTAGCTGCTTTGGCAAGTTTTGGCCTACTCGGCATGGATTTTAAAGACCGCGAAGGACCGCTTCAAGTGGCCCTAATCGGCACCGGATGGTATGGCAAATCAGATCTTTTTCGTCTCATTCAAGTAGCCGATGTAGAGGTCGTGGGGCTTTGTGATCCTGATCGAAATATTTTAGAAGCTGCGGGAAAGCTTGTCTCAGAGCGACAAAAATCAGGTAAGGTCCCTCCACTTTTCGAAGATTATAAGAAACTTCTCTCAGAGGCAAAGCCAGAATATGTGCTAATCGGTTCACCTGATCACTGGCATGCACTCATGGCCATTGATACCTTGAAAGCTGGAGCACATGTCTATCTCCAAAAGCCGATTTCGGTAGATGTAATCGAAGGCGAAGCGATTATAGCTGCTGCCAGAAAATATAATAAGAAAGTACAAGTAGGTACTCAACGAAAGAGCACACCTCACCTCATCACGGCAAAAGAAGAAGTGATCGACAAAGGGCTTTTGGGAAAAATATCTCATGTCGAAGTCTGCTGCTACTTTCATATGCGTGCCAATGGAAACCCACCTGAAGAGCCAGTTCCATCTTTTTTCAATTACGACCTTTGGACTGGACCGGCACCACTTCGCCCCTATGATGGCTTGCCACATATCCGTTGGTGGCGAACTTTCATTGAATATGGAAACGGCATCACTGGCGACATGTGTGTACACATGCTAGACACAGTAAGATGGATGTTGAAGCTAGGTTGGCCAACACAAATCACTTCGACTGGAGGAATATATGTCCAGAAAGAGGGTAAATCAAATATTTCAGATACCCAGACAGCTATCTTCCAGTATCCAGAATTGAATGTGGTTTGGCAACATCGTACTTGGGGCAATCCTGTGGACAAAGATTATCCATGGGCATTCAAGATTTTTGGTGAGCATGGCTATTTAGCTGGCAGTACGATGCAGGCTGATTTTGTGCCTTATGGAGAAGATAAAAAGCCTATTCACTTTGATTTGGTTTTGGAAAAAGAACAGTTTCCTGAAGATATGACCGAGGAGCGAATCGAGCTTAACGCGGCTCCAGCTACCAGACTGCACATGAAAGACTGGCTGAATTCAATAGAAAAAGACACACTTCCTATCGCCGATATTCTAGAAGGACATATCTCTACCGCTTCCTGTATTCTTGCAAATATCTCCATGGAACTTGGAGGTCGTGCTTTGAAATATGACCAAAAAACTATGACTGTCATTGGAGATAAAGAAGCTACCGAAAAGCTGCGTAGACCTTACAGAAAAGGCTATATGCATCCAGAACCGAATAAAGTTTAACTGGATTTTAGAAACAATAGAAACCGAGTCTCACTAGCTGCAACTCGGTTTCTTTGTTTTAAACATTGACTAAAAAAAGGTTTTATTAGCTGTCAGCTAATGCACTAATCCACTTTTAATTTAAGAATTATTAGAAGAGCTTTTTCCGTTCTATTTATTCGACCCCTTCTAAATATCTTAACTTAAAAATCGGACTATCAAATGATTCATATCCTTCATGCTACAATAGAAGACTTAAAAATAATCCAAAGTATCGCGCATCTCACATGGCCAGATACCTTTGGAAAGATTCTGAGTCAGGATCAAATTGACTATATGCTCAATAATTTTTATGACCTGCCTCATCTTCAAGAGCAGAATGAGAAAGGCCATATTTTTCTACTCGCTGATGAATCAGGCGGGAAGTTGGGTTTTACAGGTTTTGAAATGAATCAGGAACCTGGGAAAACCAAGATTCATAAGATCTATATTTTACCGAAGGCACAGGGAAAAGGCATTGGGAAGAAGCTAATCCAAGCGATTAAAGAGATTGCTTTGGAAAATGATCAGACTAGCATCTTGCTAAATGTCAATAAATACAATGAGGGAGCGATTGACTTTTATGAGAACTTGGGTTTTATCAATATTAAAAGTGAGATTATCGACATCGGTAATGGGTATGTAATGGATGACTTCGTGTTTGAAATGAAGATTTGAGTCTTAAATCTCCAAGATAGTTTCCCAAAGCACCAATCCATTTGCCGGCGCTGGTTGCAGTTTTTCAAACTCATCTGAAAATTCAAATCGTCGAGATATTTTGGCAAGCTCCATTTCTCCTTTGCCAGTTTGCCAAACTGCTGACATCATCATGCGCACTTGATGGTGAAGAAAACCTGTTCCGGTAATTTCGAAGTAATAAAGCTCTTGCGGGAAAAATTGTCCAAGGAATTCTTTAGAGCTGAAAATTCCCGCCGAAAGGACTTCGCGTACATAATCTGTCTTATTTTCCGAAGGCTTACAAAAGCCTTTAAAGTCACGCTTCCCAATAAACAATTGACAAGCTTTCTCCATAACCTTCCAATTCAAAATTTCGGTCACATTGACCACAAAAGCTGAAGCAAAAGGATGGATAGATTGAGAATTGGAGAAATAGTATCGATAAGTTTTTTGAGTAACGGACTGAATCAAATTAAAATTTGTCGCTACATTTTGAACTGAATTTAACTGGATATCCTGAGGTAGATGCTCATTCAATTGAGGGAAAAGCAAAAGCATATCAACTTTTTCACGTAGAAAAACCTGTACATATCCGCCGACGCAAGAAACTCCAGAATCAGTACGACTGGCTCCAATCAGTGAAAAATCCTCATGGCCCAAAACATGCCGGATTACTCGCTCCAACTGACGCTGAACGGTAGGTTGATTGGGCTGTGGCGCCCAACCTTTGTAGCGGGCACCGAAATAACTGATCGAAAAGAGGAAAGAAAAAGGGCGGGATTGCATGTTCAAATATAACCCAGCCTAAGCAAAGGTAAAATCGAAGTGAAAAAACCCTACATCTATTTTCTCAACACAGGTTGAGTCCAAGCCACTTCCATATCCCCAGTTTGATATGGATTTTCTTTTAGTTTAGTAGAGATGATTTTTGCACGAACATAAATGTCATCCTCCTCCAAAGTATAGAATGAACGTTGACCCTGCTCTTCTTTAAATAAAACACCACTTAAAGTTGGATCTGATTTTTTGGTTCCAAAAAATTGAACGGTATAAGTAATACCTTCCTCAGGTTCTACCGCAATAGACAATGATTTACCATCAAAATCAATAGCGCTTAAAGCAACTCCTGTTGTGGAATAAAAATCTCCTTTTTCCATGGCTTCAATTAATGATTTTGGACTTAAATCTTCTGCCAAAACCATTACCCAACCACGACCAGGGTTGCTGCTATTTTGATCGAAAACGTGATAGTTATGCGCATCATCAACAGCTAATCCGTAGAGAAGAGGCTTGCCATCAACTAAATAAGCTACCTGAACTTTGTCCCATAGCACTTCCATACTTGGTCTCAAGGAATCACCATAATTATTGACTTGAGGATGGCCGTTGTACACTTCAAAAAATCGTTCTCCATTCAATTCCATAATATCCTCTGGAGTAATGGCCCATACAAAATTGGGATGATTGATATGCAAAAACATGGGCACTCCAGTCGAATCTCGCTGAGCTTTTACCCGATCTAACCCATTTTGCAATATTTCTGGAACAGAGTTTCCTCCTTCTGCAGGTATTAATTTCTGAATGTTCGTCACATTCATGTGAAGTGGTTTCTTTTCAAAATTCTCTGTCAATTCCTGAGATTGAATGATTAGAAACTCTCCCTTCTCTTCAAACATAGGAGCATACTCCGTTAGAGTTTTCAGCTTTACTTCTATCCTTCCTATAGAGTCTTCTCGATAAGTCACCTGATCCCCATACTTCTCCACATACTTTTGAAAGCCCATTTCATGGGACGGTGATTTTGGAATCAATTTCCACTTCTCACCATCAGCCAGGGTATTATGATCTGATAAAACCACAAAATCATAGTCATGCGATTTATACCAATCCATAATCATCTCAGGATAATTATCGCCGTCAGACCAATAGGAATGGGTATGAAGATTGCCTTTGTACCATTGTTTTGTGGGCGCAAGTTCTTTTGTAGTCGTGCAAGAAGTGGCAACTAAAATTATGAAAGCGCATGAATTGAGCAGTTTTTTCATGTTGTTTGGATATTCAAAGAACTAATTTAGCTCTTGCGGAAAATCTGACTGGTGGTTTTGTATTAAGAAATTACTAAGTATTCAAGCGTCAGTTAATTGATTGAATCTAACCCATTTTATAGAATTATGGCTTGTCTAAAACAAAAAAACCACCTCTTTCAAGGTGGTTTTAAATCTTTTACAAAGCTATTTCTAAGCTAATATCTTCTTCGCAAGCCAATCTCCGACTTCAGAAGTTTTATATGCTTTGCCCCCGTCTGCAATATCTTCAGTGACGATTCCTTCATCCAAAGAAAGATTCACTACATCAGAAATTAATTGAGCTTCAGCTTTCAGATCGAATGCATAATCAAACATCATCGCGGCAGAAAGGATTGTCGCCAATGGATTGGCGATGTCTTTCCCTGTAGCTTGCGGGTAAGACCCATGAATTGGTTCGAATAACTTGGTGGTTAAACCCAATGATGCAGATGGCATCAAGCCCATCGAGCCTGAGATTACCGAAGCCTCATCAGTCAAAATATCACCAAACAAGTTTTCAGTAATTAACACATCATATGCTTTTGGCCACTGAATCAATCGCATTGCGACAGCATCTACGAATTCATATTCTACTTTCACATCAGGGTATTCTGGTGCTAGCTCCTGTACGGTCTCTCTCCAAAGTCTGGAAGTCGCCATTACATTTGCTTTGTCCACACAAGTCAGGAGTTTTCTTCTTTTTTGAGCAGCTTCAAAACCCATTCTCGCTAAGCGAACAATCTCAAACTTGCTGTACACATTGGTATCAAACGCCTTAGTGCCTTGCTCATTTCTTCCTCTTGGCTCGCCGAAATAAATTCCGCCAGTCAATTCTCTGAAGAACACCAAATCAACACCATCCACACGATCCAACTTTAAAGGAGATTTGTGAACCAAAGAAGGAAAAGTGAATGTAGGACGAACATTGGCAAATA
>CAWUWQ010000299.1:0-3379 GCA_963926065.1 uncultured Algoriphagus sp. | reverse complement strand
ATTTACCTTGGACGCTACTGGGCGATCAATCGTAGATTAGAAGTCGAAAAGCGAAGATTATTCACAAAAATAGTCATCCGTACTTGCTATTTCGTGCTTTTTTTGATTGCTTTTACAGGCCCTTCAATTGGCACTTCGCTGAAAGAAATCAAGGAAGAAGGAAAGGATATTTTCATCGCAGTTGACCTTTCGCAGTCGATGAATGCTGTAGATATCGGCCCGAGCAGACTTCAGCGAATCAAATTCGAATTGAAAAATCTCGCCAAAAACTTTCCTTCGGATCGGATTGGTTTGATCATTTTCAGCTCGGAAGCTTTTCTTCAATGCCCACTTACCTTCGATCAAAGCGTACTTCAATTGTACATTGATGGGTTGAATACTGGATTAGTCCCCAACTTCGGCACTGATTTGAATAGTCCATTGCGCTTGGCATTGGAGCGATTTGAAAACGATGAAAGTCAGGAGATAAAGGCCAAGTCTATAATTTTGATTTCAGATGGAGAAAATTTCGGGGATGATCTCGAAGATATTGGAGCGAAATTAAACGAGCTTGGGATAAAAGTTTTTTCCTTAGGAATTGGCACCGAATCTGGAAGTTCGATTCCTAGAGGAAATGGATTGGTGATCGATCCACAAACAGGACGACCAGCCCAAACCGTATTAGACCGAACACCACTTCAAGTCATCGCTGCGGAGACGGATGGGCAATATTTTGAGATTTCTGACGAAGCTCAAGAGGCTGGTAATTTGATTGGCGCTCTAGAGCAATTAGAAGGAGGAGTCACCGGATCTCGTGTAGTGGAAGCTTCGGCTAATAAATATTTCTATTTCTTACTGGCGGCACTTGCATTATCATTGTTAGATATGATGCTACCTGTGAAAACGATAAAATTATAAATGAGCTTGAATAAACTACTCTTAGCAGTTTTACTTCTTCTACCTGCATCTTGGACCAAAGTATCTAAGATGAATCGAGCGATAGATGTCGCTGGTGAAAGCTATGCTAAGGCAGAATACGAGGTATCAATTACGAATCATTTGATAGTCTTGGAGGAGTTTGGTTATACTGGACAGGAGTTGGATTTTGATCTTGGTCTGAGTCATCAATATGCCGAAAAAGTAGACGAGGCCTTAGGGTTTTATGATAGAGCCACCCAAAGTCCTGACAAAATACTCGTTTCATTTTCCTACAATCAAGGTGGTGTAATTCAGGGAAATAAAAAGGAATATGAAGTCGCTTTAAGTAAGTTTAAATCTGCCTTGATCAATGATCCATTGAATGAGGTAGCTCGACACAATTATGAATTGCTGGCTAGGTGGATGCAACGAGATCAGGAGCAAAAAGACAAAGAACAAAATAAACCGGAACCATCTGATTTTGCGAAGCGAAAGAAAGCCGAAGCAGACAGAATGGTGGAGCAGTTCAGATTTACAGATGCTCTCAACCTAATGAATGATGCTTTGGCACAAGATGAAACTGTTGCGGCTTATGAGGAGTTTATAAAGAGTCTGCAAGAAATCACAGAAATCAATGAGAAATAAAATCATTTTAAGTTTTGCCTTCGTTTTCGCACTGAGCCTTCAAGTAACCTTGGCCCAGAGTGCGGGAGACTTTTTTAATAAAGCCGCTCGCTCCTACGTCAAAACTGAGAAAGACCAAGCGCTTACTACAGTAAATGAAGGGCTCTCCAAATTCCCTTCTGACACTAAATTGCAAGCGCTGAAAGAGAAATTGGAACAGGATCAGGAAAAAGATAAGCAAGAGCAAGAGCAAAAAGAGCAGGAGCAACAAAACCAAGAGCAGCAGCAAAAAGAACAAAGCCAAGACGAACAACAAGAAAGTCAAGACAAAGGCGAAAAAACTGAAGAAGACAAAGCCAAAGAATCTCAAAAAGGTGATCCATCCGAGAAAAGCCAAGATCCTGCCAGCGAGAATGCTAATGACCAAATGGATGCAAATTTAGCTGATCGTCAAAAGGCATTGGAGGAGTTTAAAGAAAAACTGAAAGCGATGAATCTTACTCCAGAGCAGGCAGCTCAAATCTTGGAAAGCATGAATGCTGCAGAGCTTAGGTACATTCAGCAGAATAAGAAAAAGCCTACAGAACAACCAAAAAGAGGTATTCCTGATTGGTAAAAAAAAGACTCAAGATTTTAAAAATTAGATTCAGGATCTACGAAACTAAATAGAGCAGAATTAATATTAACTAAAAACACATTAAATATTAAGAACATCTTTTCTCTTAATACTAAAAACCTACTTTTTAGCCTCTAAAGGCTAATATTTCAATTTAAACCCAAATAATAATGATCAAAGAAGTATATATCGTATCAGCTGTAAGAACTCCGCTAGGAAGTTTTGGAGGTAAATTATCCGGCTTAACAGCAATTGAATTAGGCAGTATAGCCATCAAAGGAGCCTTAAGTAAATCGGGGGTAGATTCGAAAGAAGTTCAAGAGGTATTCATGGGAAACGTAATCTCAGCTAACCTTGGACAAGCTCCAGCAAGACAGGCTTCAATTGGCGCTGGTATTGGTTACGAAGTGCCATGCACCACCATAAATAAAGTATGCGCATCAGGAATGAAAGCAGTGATGTTTGGAGCACAATCGATCATGCTAGGAATCAATGATGTAGTCGTGGCCGGCGGAATGGAAAGCATGTCAAATGTGCCTTTTTATGTCCCTAATGCACGTTTCGGCTACAAATATGGGAATGGAGAGTTTGTAGACGGCTTGGTAAAAGACGGGCTTTTCGAAGTTTACTATAAATTTCCAATGGGGAATTGTGCAGACAATACCGCTCGAGAAATGAATATCACCAGAGAGGAACAAGATAATTATGCCATCCAATCGTATCAGCGAACTGCAGATGCTTGGGCAAAAGGATACTTCAAAGATGAGGTGATCCCAGTAGAATTGAAAGGTCGAAAAGGCGAGGTAATTCTCATCGATGAGGACGAAGAATTTAAGAACGTCGTGTTCGATAAGATTCCTTCGCTTCGACCGGTTTTTAATAAAGATGGAACAGTGACAGCTGCAAATGCGTCGACCATGAATGATGGTGCTTCAGCGCTAGTATTAGTTTCTAAAGAAAAAGCTGAGGAACTAGGCTTAAAACCTTTGGCAAAAATCAGAGGCTTTGCTGATGCCGCCACAGACCCACTTTGGTTTACTACTGCTCCAGCTTTAGCTATTCCAAAGGCAATCAAAAATGCTGGTCTTACAGCTGCTGATATAGATTTCTATGAAATCAATGAAGCTTTTGCAGCGGTAGCTCTTGCCAACCAACGGGAATTGAAATTGGATAATGATAAGATAAACGTATTTGGTGGAGCTGTTGCCCTTGGCCATCCTCTTGGAGCCTCGGGGGCTAGAA